>SLDH01000186.1 GCA_007125415.1 Roseovarius sp. | reverse complement strand
GCTGGTACTGGCGCATCCGGTCGATGGAAATACCGGCCTCGCCGAGGGCCTTGGCGATCTTGGCCAATGCGCCGGGTTTGTCTTCCAGCGACATGCGCAGATAGTAGGGCGCGGGTGTGGCGGTGCGCGCCGGGGTTGCCGCCGGCAATTCTACGGCGGGTATGCCGAATGTCGGGATACGGTTGCCCCGCGCAATATCCATCACATCGCCCATGACCGCGCTTGCGGTCGGGCCCATGCCGGCGCCGGGGCCGCGCAGCACGATCTGTTCCACCGCGTCGCCCTCCAGCACGCACATGTTTGTGCCGCCTTCAAGCTGCCCCAGAGGGCTGCTCTCGGGCACGAGACAGGGTGTCATGCGTTGCTCCAGCCCCCGCGCGGTCATCTGTGCGACACCCAGAAGCTTGATGCGGAAACCCATGTCGGCCGCCTGCCTGATATCCTCGATGGTCACACAGCCGATGCCTTCCAGTTCCACCGCATCGAAACTGACTTGCCGCCCGAAAGCGATGGCGGCCAGCAACGCCAGTTTGTGGCCAGCGTCGATGCCGCCCACATCCAGCGTCGGATCGGCCTCGAGATAGCCGAGTTTCCGGGCCTCCTCGAACACCTCCTCATAAGGCAGACCGGCGGCTTGCATCCGTGTCAGGATGTAATTGCAGGTGCCGTTCATGACACCCATGATGCGGGTGATCTCGTTGCCGGCCAGCCCTTCGGTCAGCGCTTTGATAACAGGGATGCCCCCGGCCACGGCGGCCTCGAACCGGATTACGCGGCCCGCCGCCTCGGCGGCCAGAGCCAGCGCCTGGCCGTGATGGGCCAGCATCGCCTTGTTGGCGGTCACCACATCCTTGCCCGCCGCGATTGCAGCCTCTGTCGCGGCCTTGGCCGGTCCGTCACTTCCGCCGATCAGTTCCACGAAGATATCCACATCGTCCCGCTGCGCCAATGCGACAGGATCGTCCTCCCAGGCGTAGCCGCTCAGGCTGATGCCACGGTCCTTGTCGCGTGTGCGAGCCGATACGGCGCTGATGGCCAAAGGCCGCCCGGCCCGCGCCGCCAGCATCTCGGCCTTCTGACGGACGATCCTGACAACACCGGTTCCAACGGTGCCGAGGCCGGCGAGTCCAAGGCGCAAAGGGGGGCTCATCGGCGTCTCCAATCTTTGAAATCCTGTCTGGCAGCGATGTAGCGGGTTCGACCCGTGATCGCAACGCAGGTTTTGAAGTGTTTCCCGATCAGGTTGAGACGCCCGAGGAGCGGGTGGGCGTTTGCTTCCGCGCTCGAGGGAATTCCTTCTTTCGGACGGGTACGTGCTTCGCGCTGGGGGGCTCGCCCGCTCCGATCTTGCCAGAACCGTGACAGACAAGAACCCTGAGATTGGTTGCAGCGGCAGCTCCTTATGCCTGCCGAGAAGAAGCTCCAACAGGTGAGCTGTTGCCACGTTACAATGCGCCCTCCCATGCGGGAGAGTACTCTTCAAGAAGGCAGGCCCCCGGGCGGTTTTCTGCTCCTTCTTGCCGCAGCCGGTGCCGGCTGCACGGGCCAAGCCTCTGACCGGCCTCTTGAAGAGGGATTTTCCGTGCCTGCAAATTCCGCGCCCGAAACAACGATCAGGACACTCGGGAAACCTTCGCCAGCCTGCTAAAGCGGTCTGATCTTCAACTGCGTGATGCGGTTGTCTTCGCGCGCCACCACCTCGAAGCGGAAGCCGTGGAAGCTGAAGACCTGCCCCACCTTGGGAATGATCTGCGCCTCGTGGATGACAAGCCCCGCCACCGTGTTGGCTTCCTCATCCGGCAGGTTGAGATCGGTTGCGCGATTGAAATCGCGGATCGTCATCGCCCCCTCGACGAGGAAATGGCCATCCTCGCTTTTCTGCACGTCGATGTCATGCGCCTCGTCGAACTCATCGGTGATCTCGCCCACGATCTCCTCCAGAATATCCTCCAGCGTGATCAGCCCCTGCAGGGTGCCATATTCGTCGATCACCAGCGCGAAATGACTGCGCATCCGCAGAAACTGGCGCATCTGGTCGTCGAGCGTGGTCGTCTCGGGGACGAAATAGGGGGTCTTTGCCACATCAAGCACGTTGAAGCTCTTGAGCGGCTTGGTGCCGCTGTTGCCATCGGCAACCATCTTGTGCATGGCGCGCAGAAGGTCCTTGGCGTGGATCACGCCGATGATGTTGTCGGGATCGTCGCGGAAGACGGGCAGGCGGGTGTGATTGCTCTGCAGGCATTGCTCCAGAATGGTCTCCGGCGGCGCGCTGGCGTCGATCATCTCGATCTGACTGCGATGGAGCATGATCTCTTCCACCGCGCGGTCGCCCAGATCGAGCGCGCCGAGAATCCGGTCGCGGTCTTCCTTTTCCACCACCCCTTCGGAATGACCCAGATAGAGCGCGCCCGCGATCTCCTCGCGCACCGCAAGGATGTGGCTGTCCGGATCGGTCTTCACACCGAAGATCCGCAACACACCCCGCACCAGAAAGCGCACCGCCGACACGATGGGTGAAAACACCTTGACCACATGGGTGATGATCGGGGCAGTGGCCGAAGCCGCGGTTTCGGCATTGGTGATGGCATAGGTCTTGGGCAGCACCTCGGCAAAGATCAGCACCAGCAATGTCATCACGAAAGTGGCCAGCGCCACGCCGCTTTCCCCGAAGAGCCGGGTGAACATCGCCGTGGCCAGCGATGTGGCAAGGATATTGACGAGATTGTTGCACAGAAGGACAGAGCCGATCAGGCGCTCATTGTCTTCGGTGATTTCAAGTGCCTTCGCCGCCCCGCGCGAGCCCTTGTCGGCCCGCGCCCGCAGTTTCCCGCGCGACGCGGCGGTGAGTGCCGTTTCGCTGCCCGAGAAATAGGCGGAGAGGACAAGCAGCGTCAGAATGGCGGCGGAGGTGATCCAGAAGGCAGTGTCGAGGCTGGAGATCGTCGGGTCCATGTCGGGCCAAATTCCTGTTGGGGTGTCTCATGGTTATGATCTGCGCCCGCCTCCCGATCAAGGGGGCGCGTGATGCGGGTAGCATCGGACGAGGCCATCCCGCCGGGCTCTGACCGCCTGTCTATAGGATGTTGCTTCTGATTGGGTTTACCTCTGCCTTTCCCAAGGCGGACGCATTCGGCGTCCACCCGGGCGGCCGCACGCCTCGGCGCCGGGAAACCGCTGAACCCGTTTGGCAGGTTGCCGAAATGGTGCCTGGCTCCCCCTCAAGGCGCGTTGAACCGGGAAGCTATTTCCCCGACACGCCGGCCCCACAGTCTCGCCCGGGCGACCAGCCCGGGCGGCGGTAAGGAAGATCAGAAAACTGCCCGGGGGCAGTTTTCCCGACGAACACCCTGCTCTTGATGCAAGACAGAGGCGGAAGAACAGGTTCTCCCGCTTTTGCAGCCCCCGTTCCTTTTTCAGCAGCCTGTCAGGTGCAACCTACCCTAATTCCCTTGCGGATCGGCATCTCCGAGGCGCGCCAGCGGGTGATGTCGCATCACCAGATCATGCAGCCGCGCCTCGAGCACATGGGTATAGATCTCCGTGGTGGCCAGATCGGCATGCCCCAGAAGGGTCTGTATCGCACGCAGATCGGCCCCGTTGGCCAGAAGATGCGTGGCGAAGGCATGGCGCAGGCGGTGCGGTGTCACCTTTTGAGGCGACACCCCGCAGGCCACCGCCAGTTCCTTGATCAGCATGTAGAAACGGTGGCGCGTGAGATGGCCGGATTTGCCGCGCGAGGGAAAGAGATAGGGAGAGGGGGGCTTGCCCTCGGCCTGCAAGATCTCCTCTGAGGCATCGCGCAGGTCCAGCCATTCGGTCAGCGCAGTGCGGGCAGGCGGCGAGAGCGGCACCATCCGCTCTTTGCCGCCCTTGCCACGGATCAGCAGCATCTGCGGATCGCCGCGCGCCGCCGCGGCGGGCAGCGAGACAAGTTCGGTCACACGCATCCCCGTGGCATAGAGCAGTTCCATCAGACAGGTGTTGCGCGTCCGGTCCCGCGCGCTGCGCCCGGCGCTGCGCGCCGCCTCCAGCAGTGCGTCAACCTCGGGCTCGGACAGGGTCTTTGGCAGGCTCTGTGTGCGGCCGGGCCCGGCGATGCGAATGGCCGGATTGTCGGCGCGCAACCGTTCTTCGAAGCCGAACCGGTAATATTGCCTGATCGAAGACAGCCGTCGCGCCCGGGTGGAGCGGGCCAGGCCCTGCGCATCGCAATGAACGAGATAGCACTCGATATCCTGCTGGGTGGCAGCAGTGGGGCAAAGGCCTTGTTCTGCCAGCCAGCCGAGATAATCCTCCAGATCACGACGATAGGCGGAAAGCGTGTTGTCAGCTGCGCCAAGTTCGGCGGCCTGTGCCTCCAGAAAGGGATCGAGCCAGTTGCGTGGCGCGTTCATCGTTCCGGCCCGAGGATCAGCAACTGCAATGCGGCGCGGCGGGCCGTGTCCTCAAGCCCCAGAGCCCGGAGTGTACGCAGGCTTTCGCGTATATCGCGGGGGGCACCTTCGCTTGCCTGCCCAAGCGTGATCGTCGTCTCGAGAATGGTTTCACCAAGCTTTCCATCCTGCAACTTCGGCCTGTCCTCTTCGGAGGTCCCGCGCGTTGTCAATCCCTCCAGGATCGCCTGAGTAAAGGCATTCTGCCCTGGCCCCGATCCGGCGGCCTCATCCGGTGTCATGCCCCGGGCGATTGCCATCAGCATCCTGTCTTCCGGGTTGTTGAGGGCGCTGAACTTCAAGGCTGCCGCCTCATAGTCGGGCGACAGGAGCGACATTCTCAGGGCAGTCGGCCGAACCTCTGGCGGGATGTCGATCTGCATCAGCACGGGCGTGAAGAACTGCGCGAAGGGAACGGCAAGGCCGTGATCCTTCATCGCGTCCCATGCGGGCGGCAATGTTTCGGCCACGCGCGCCGGATCACGACTGAAAAGCGCCCGGTCGAAGGCCTGCACAGCGCGCACCCTGTCCCATATCCCGCCCGAGGCTGCCGGGCTGCGATCCGTGTAGAGCCCGAAAAGCCGTGTGGCGGGCAGGGCTCCGGTTCGGCTCAGACGCTCGGCCGCCTCCAGTTCAGCCCGCCAAGCCGCGAGGCCACGCAGATCCGCCGCGGCGAAGGCAAGCGGCAGGTTGCGAGTGGGCAGGGGGGTGCCGCTTGCCTCTTGGAGCCGGAAAAGAAGTGGCGTCGGCGTGGCAGCGGAGGGGGCGCTGGCGTCTTCGGGGATGGTTTCAGGATCGAGAAACTGCCCCAGAAGCACCTCCATGGTGGGGTCGAGCGCGCCAAGCGCTGCGGCTGTCTCATAGGTCAACGCGGCCGTCATCCAGTCACCCGCGCGGGCAATGCAATAGATCCGTTCAGCATAATCACTGCTCAGGCTCGGCGTGCCCTTCAACAGATTGCAGGCCTTTTCCTCGTCGCCGCTGAGCAAGGTGAGGTTGAGCCACAGATCGAAAAGCTCGGGCCGTGCCGGATCGGCGCGCTCCAGCAATGCGCGGGCAGGATCCACCGCACCAAAGCGCGCCAATGTCGCCACGCGGGCGCGCAGAAATGTGGCGTCCTCGCCACTGCCCAGCGGTGGATCGGCTTCGGCGAGAAGCAAGGTGAAGATCAGCGCCTGTGCTGCGGGAAGCATGTCGGGCGAGACCCGGTCAAGCGCCGCTAGCAGGTCCTGCGTCTGGCTGGCCCGCCACATGTCTCTCGGCAGGCCGGTGGTGGCTGTCGGCAACAACCCGACGGAATCGGGCGTGGGCGCACCCAGAGGCTGCACCACGATATCGGGCACCACGGCCGATCCGGTGACGGGCGGCTCGTTCAGGGTGATCGGTGCTTGAGGTGCCACCTGTGTGTCGAAGGGCCGGTCCAGCCAGTCGATCGCCGACAGAGGGCGTTCGGTCGCGCCCAGCGGTGCTGAGAGCACAAGCATGGCGATGCATATGCGGTTAATCGGTATCAATCAAGATATCCTGACGAATCTCGCGCGTCTCGGGCGTGAAGTCGGCCCCGAGGAAAGGACCAATATAGACATAGGCCACCAGCGCAAAGAAGCCCAGAACGAAGAGGTAAAGCAACCACTTGATAAGTCTCAGCATAGCCTGCCCGTGTCTTGCCGTTTATTGTTGTGCTCAGTTATAGCTGGCATTCCGGACAAGATCACGTCATTGACGAAAAAGCAAAGCGAACCGGCAATGAGGCGCCAGAACATGGTCGGAAAAACGGGGTGGAGCCTTAAGCGAACCATCGTCATGGTCGGGATGATGGGATCGGGGAAAACCGCGATCGGCAAGGAACTGGCAAGCAGGCTGGGAGTTGCGTTCCTCGACTCCGATGCCGAGATCGAAGCGGCCGCCGCGATGAGTATTTCGGAGATTTTCGAGCGTGACGGAGAAGCGTTTTTCCGGGACCGGGAAAGCGAGGTGATCGGCCGTTTGCTTGATGCTCAGAACGCTGTGCTCTCCACCGGCGGCGGCGCATTTCTCTTCGAGCGCAACCGGGATCTGATTTCAAGAAAGGGTGTCTCCGTGTGGCTGAAGGCCGATCTTGCGCTTCTTTGGAGTAGGGTAAAACATAAGGATACCAGACCCTTGCTTCGCACTTCTGATCCTTACAGAACGCTTGCGAGCCTCTATGAGCAAAGAGTGCCGATCTATGAACTCGCGGATATCCATGTGCAGGCGCGCGCAAGCTATACGATCGGCACGATGGCGGAGAAGGTGATCGATGCGCTCGAGCGCCGACCGGATGTCTTGGAAAGGCGCGGATAATGGAAACGGTACGGGTGGAGCTGGGCGCACGCGCCTATGATGTGGTGATCGGGCCCGATCTGCTGGCGCAGTCCGGCGCGCGGATCGTCCCCTTGCTCAAGCGGCGGCGTGTGGCCGTCGTGACCGATGAGACTGTCGGCGCGTTGCATCTGGAGGCGCTGCGCGCGGGCCTCGCAACGGAAGACATATCAGCCACCTGTCTTTCCTTGCCCGCCGGAGAAAGCACCAAGTCCTGGCCCTGTCTGGAGCGCCTTGTGGAGTGGCTGCTGGCCGAGCGGATCGAGCGCAATGATGTCGTGATCGCCCTGGGCGGCGGGGTCATCGGCGATCTGGCGGGGTTTGCCGCCGCCATCCTGCGCCGGGGCGTGCGGTTCGTGCAGATCCCCACCAGCCTGCTTGCGCAGGTGGACAGTTCCGTCGGCGGCAAGACGGGCATCAACTCTGTGCAGGCGGGCAAGAACCTCATTGGTGCCTTCCATCAGCCCAGCCTTGTCCTGGCGGATACCGGCGTGCTGGGGACGCTGACAGAACGTGATTACCTCGCCGGTTACGGGGAGGTGGTAAAATACGGTCTGTTGGGGGATCATGTTTTCTTTCAGTGGCTTGAAAAGAATGCTTCACGTGCCGCTGCGGGAGATATGGCGGCGCGCGTTCACCTCGTCAAACGCTCGGTGGAGATGAAGGCGGGAATTGTGGCGCGGGACGAGACGGAACAGGGAGAGCGGGCCTTGCTCAACCTTGGCCACACCTTCTGCCATGCGTTTGAGGCCGCCACGGGTTATGATGGTGCGCGCCTGTTGCATGGCGAGGGCGTGGCGATCGGCTGTGCTCTGGCGTTTGAGCTTTCCGCGCGTCTCGGACTTTGTTCGCAAGAGGAACCAAGCCGTGTCCGAGCTCATCTGCGTGACATGAAGATGAAGGTTGATCTTGCAGATATCAAAGGAGATTTGCCTGATGCTGATGCTCTCCTGCAATTAATGGCTCAGGACAAGAAAGTGGTGGACGGACAGCTTCGATTCATCCTCGCACACCGGATCGGTGCGGCTTTCGTGACTTCCGAGGTGCCCCTTGACGCGGTACACCGGTTGCTCGTGGATGCACTGAACGCGCGTGGCTGAGATGTCCGGATCACGATAGGCACTCGTATCAGTCGGCGAGCTTGACGATGGCGTGGCGCTTCTTGCCGGCCGAAAGCTTCATGTCGCGTCCGAGATCCTCGGCCCGTATCAGTGCCGGCTTGGTCACCACCGCATCGTTGATGCTGGCACCGCCGCCGGCGATCAGGCGCTTGGCTTCCTTGCCCGAGGGCGCGAGCCCGGCCATCACGAAGAGAGCCGTGTTGGACAAGCCGTCGGAAATCATGCTGCGCGTGACCGTGATCGTGGGAAGATCGTCGCCCACACCACCCTTCTCGAACACTTCACGTGCGGTGGCCTTCGCCGCCTCTGCCGCATCAGACCCGTGCAAGAGCGTGGTGACCGCATCGGCGAGCACGATCTTGGCCTCGTTGATCTCGGCCCCGCCGAGGGCGCCCAGACGCGCACATTCCTCAAGCGGCAACTCGGTGTAGAGCTTCAGGAAACGTTCCACATCGGCATCCATGGTGTTGCGCCAGAATTGCCAGAAATTGTAGGGGCTGCACATCGCGGCATCGAGCCAGATCGCACCGTCCTGACTCTTGCCCATCTTGCGGCCATCCGACGTGGTCAGCAAAGGCGAGGTCAGTCCGTAAATCTCGTGATCCAGCACGCGACGGGTCAAGTCGATCCCGTTGACGATATTGCCCCATTGATCCGAGCCGCCCATCTGCAGCAGACAGCCATAGCGGCGATTCAGTTCGAGAAAATCATAGGCCTGCAGGATCATGTAGTTGAATTCGAGAAAGCTGAGGCTTTGCTCGCGATCTATCCGGGATTTGACGCTCTCGAAGCTGAGCATCCGGTTGACCGAGAAATGCCTGCCGATATCACGCAGGAAATCGAGATAGTTGAGATCATCCAGCCATTCGGCATTATCGACCATGAGCGCATCGGTCGGCCCATCGCCATAGGTCACGTAAGCGGCGAAGACCGACCGGATTCCGCGCATGTTCTCGGCAATCTCATCAGGCCCGAGAAGCGGCCTCTCATCCGACCGAAAGCTTGGATCGCCCACCTTGGTCGTGCCACCGCCCATCAGCGTGATCGGTTTGTGCCCGGTCTTCTGCAACCAGCGCAGCATCATGATCTGGATGAGGCTGCCCACATGCAAAGATTTCGCCGTGGCGTCAAAACCGATATAGGCCGGCACCACATCACGCAGCAACGCATCATCCAGCGCCTGATAATCCGTGCAGCCAGCCAGAAAGCCGCGCGTCATCATCACGCTAAGGAATTCCGATTTGGGGTGATAGGTCATACCGCTTGTCCGCCAATGATTTGCGCGGCATGAATAGGGGGGGAGCATCGGAAGGACAAGTCCATGTTGCAGGCAGAACCGATCTGGGCCCTGGGGGCGATGTCGGGCACCTCGCTCGATGGTGTGGACGCGGCGATGATCCTGACCGATGGCGAGCGGATCCACGGATTCGGCGACACTGGGTTTCGCCCCTATTCGGATAGAGAGCAGCAGATTCTGCGCGCCGCACTTGGCAAATGGCATGGCGATGACATCTCGGCCGCCGCCGCGCTGGTGGAGGCCGCTCATATCGAGCTTCTGGCGGGTTTCGAGGGCGCGGCATTGGTCGGGTTTCACGGGCAGACGCTGGCACATGAGCCGCGCGGGCGCGGCACGCATCAGGTGGGCGATGGGGCGGTGCTGGCCGCGGCGCTCGATCTGCCTGTGGTCTGGGATTTCCGTTCGGCCGATGTGGCGCTCGGCGGCGAGGGCGCGCCGCTCGCGCCTTTCTATCATTTCGCCTGTGCGAGGTGGATCGGTGCAAAGGCACCTTTGGGTTTTCTCAATCTTGGAGGTGTGGGCAATCTCACCTGGATTGACCCGGAAAAGGCGCGCCCGGAGGATGATGGTGCGCTGCTTG
Organism: Roseovarius sp.; assembly: GCA_007125415.1. Lineage (GTDB taxonomy): Bacteria > Pseudomonadota > Alphaproteobacteria > Rhodobacterales > Rhodobacteraceae > Roseovarius. The sequence goes on along the minus strand of SLDH01000186.1, from coordinate 2,933 downwards.
CCTTCGATACCGGCCCGGCCAACGCGCCGATCAACGATCTGATGATGGCCCGCTGCGGCCAGCCCTTCGATGCCGGTGGTACGCTGGCGCGCCGTGGCGTGGTGGCGCAAGGCGCGCTCGAGCTCTTTCTGGACGAGCCCTATTTCCGCCGTATCCCCCCCAAGTCGCTGGACCGCGATGCTTTTGCGGACATGATCGGGCTTGTCCATGAGTTGAGCGACGCCGATGCCGCCGCCACGCTCACGGCGATGAGCGCCGCTGGCGTGTTGCAGGCCATGGAGCATTGCCCGCAGTCGCCCGAGCGCCTTCTGGTCTCCGGGGGAGGGCGGCACAATCCGGTGCTGATGCAGATGATCGCGGCGGCGCTCGATTGCCCTGTCGAGCCGGTGGAGGCCGTGGGGCTGGACGGTGACATGCTGGAGGCGCAGGCCTTCGCCCATCTGGCGGTGCGTGTGGCGCGCGGCCTGCCCACCTCTGCCCCCGGCACCACCGGGGTGCGTGCGGGTGTGTCGGGGGGCACGCTGAGCCGGCCTGACCGGCGGGGTGTGGCCTGATGGATTATGCGCTGGCGCCGCCGGGCAGCTGGCCCCGGCTGGGGCTGGTGGTGCTGAGCACCGATGAGGTGCTGGAGCACGAGGCACGCGGCCTGTTTGCGGCGCGCGATGTCCGCCTGACACATAGCCGGATACGCAGCGCGCCCGCCGTGACGCCGGAAGGCTTGCGTGAGATGCAGGGCCTTATGCCGGCCTCTGCCGGGCTGTTACCCGACAAGCTCGATGTGATCGGCTATGGCTGCACCTCCGCCTCGGTTTTCATCGGGCCTACGAGTGTGGCCGAGGCCATCGCGACGGTTCATCCCGGTGTGCCGGTCACCAATCCGATTTCCGCCGTGGTCGCGGCGTTGCAGGCGCTTGGCGTGCGGCGGATCGGGCTGGTCACCCCCTATACAGCGCAGGTCTCGGGCCCGATGCGGACCTTTCTTGCGCGGGAGCGGATCGAGACGGAGGAGGAGATCAGCTTTGGCGAGGAGGATGACCGCCGGGTGGCCCGCATTACCCCGGCCTCCACCCTTGCGGCAATCCTGGAGGCGGGGCAGGCGGACGGTGTCGAGGCGGTGTTCACTTCCTGCACCAATCTGCGCGCCTTTGAGGTCATCAATGAGGCCGAAGCGCGGTTGAACCTGCCGGTGATCAGTTCCAATCTTGCCCTCATCTGGCACATGCTGCGCCTTGCCCGGGTCGATGCGCGGGGCTGGGGGCCGGGGAGGCTTTTCCGGCTCTGATGCGGGATCCGGGCCGGAGAGTTTCCCTTCTCCCTGCGCTGCATTCCCATCACCATGCCCGCCCGTCCGCAAGGCAGGCATCACCCCGGCTATCGGAGCTAGAGTGCTTCCCGTTCAGGTTGGGTCATTCCTGCCTGTTCCTTGCCCCTGCGCGGAGCAAAGGCCGCAGGCCGCCGCGCATCGCTGGGCCGCTCCCACGGCCCGGCGATCTGGTAATCTTTAGCGCGCCGATCCGAGGTTCTGCGTATGTGACACCATAAATCGCTGCCGACCAACCGCCGGATCGCCGCGCCGCGGCCCAGCGATGCGCGGCTTGGTGCAGGGTGCTTCAAGTTGATCGAGACTAATCTCAATCACCCCGAAAAGCCGATCACCCCCCCGATTTGATCTGTGTCAGTTTGTCCGCCTTCGCTTTGTGTCAGGTTTGGCTTACACATCGGAGGTTGCAGATCATGAGAATCCTGTTCGTTCATCCCAATTACCGCTCGGGCGGGGCCGAGATCGCCGGGACATGGCCGCCCGCCTGGGTTGCCTATCTGACCGGGCATCTGCGTCAGGCAGGATTTGATGATGTGGATTTCATAGACGCGATGACCGATAACATCGACGACGAGACCCTTGGCCGCATGATCGCCGAACGCGCCCCCGATGTGGTGGGCGTCACGGCGATCACTCCGTCGATCTATCGCGCGGAAGACGTGTTGCGCGTGGCCTCGGAGGTGGCGCCCGATGCGGTGCGCGTGCTGGGCGGCGTTCATGCCACCTTCATGTACAAGCAGGTCCTGACCGAGGCGCCCTGGGTCGATGTGATCGTGCGCGGCGAGGGCGAGGAGATCTGCACCGAGCTTATGCTGGCCATCGAAGACGGGCGCTGGCCCAAGGACAAGCGCAAGATCAGGGGGCTCGCCTTCATCGACGGGGATGAGATCGTGGCCACCCCGGCGGCCAGCACCGTCAAGGACCTCGCGGCGATCAAGCCTGACTGGACGGTTCTGGAATGGAGCAAGTATATCTACATTCCGCTCGGCACCCGCGTGGCCATCCCCAACCTCGCGCGCGGCTGCCCCTTCACCTGCTCGTTCTGCAGCCAGTGGAAGTTCTGGCGCGATTATCGCGTGCGCGACCCCAAGGATGTGGTCGACGAGATCGAGGATCTGGTGGAAAATCACGGCGTCGGCTTCTTCATCCTCGCCGATGAGGAACCCACCATCAACAAGAAGAAATTCGTGGCCTTCTGTCAGGAACTGATCGACCGTGGCCTGCCCAAGCGCGTGAAATGGGGCATCAATACCCGAGTGACCGATATCTACCGCGACAAGGATCTGCTCAAGTTCTACCGCAAGGCGGGGCTCGTGCATGTTAGCCTCGGTACCGAGGCGGCCGCGCAGATGAAGCTCGATATCTTCAACAAGGAAACGAAGGTCGAGGAGAACAAGGAGGCCATTCGCCTGCTGCGGGAGGCCGATATCCTTGTCGAGGCGCAATTCATTGTCGGGCTCGACAACGAGACCGCCGAGACGCTGGAGGAGACCTATCAGATGGCCTGGGACTGGCAGCCTGATCTGGCCAACTGGTCGATGTATACCCCCTGGCCCTTCACGCCGCTCTTTCAGGAACTTAAGGATCAGGTCGAGGTGTTCGATTTCAGCCG
>SLDH01000094.1 GCA_007125415.1 Roseovarius sp. | reverse complement strand
GAAGCCGCGCCTGAACGTAACTCCGTGCCGATGAGCATGGACATCACCGGCAAGGTCTATGCGCCGGGTTACATCTTCAACACCCCCTGGGGTCTCGAGAACGAGGGCTATGATGTGTCGCGCACGGGGCGCCACAATCCGGAGACGGTCTACGGCATCTCCTACTACACGATAGCGCCAAAAATGATGATCTCGGGGCCCGTCGTGGTCAACGGTCGCGAGATGGAGGTCGAGGGGCTTGCATGGTGGGAACACCAGTGGGGCAACCTGCGCACGCCCGATCACCTTCAGGGTCATTACATCTGGCAGAACGCCTACTTGGATAACGGCGACATGTTCCGCCTTCGGTTCTGGCGAAAGCCCGACCTTTCGATCGCCGAAGAGATCACGAACTACGCCTATATTCATGCCGACGGACGGATGGAGTATGCCCTCGGCGGATCGGTCAAGTGGACCACGATCAAATCCTGGCCCTCAAACGTCGTCGAGAATGTCGACATTCCGCTCTACGGAAAACTAGAGACGCCGCAAGGCATCTTCTACGTGGCCCCCGAATATCCTGAGCAGCAGGCGATCGGCTTTGCCGACTATACCGCGCTTTGGGAGGGGGCGATGTATCTGCATGAGGGGTCGTTGGACGGGCCGATAGTCGGTCGCGCCTACCACGAGAACATGATCGTACCCTGGTATTACATCCCACGCGGCTTCGACAAACCGATGCGCGAGGATCTCCCACGCAAGCTTGACGGCGGCATGCCGCCGGCACCGCCTTTCATCTTCTTCAAGTAAGCGGGGTTGCGGTGCGCAGGATTGCCGACGGGCGGCGGTGTTCGCTCGTCAGCCAATTGACGGTCGCCGCATATTTGATGCTCTGTCGTATGAACTGTGATGCGCGAATGTAATTGCCGGGGCACCGATGGTGCATTGGACATGGCGGACTAAGCGTCCCATGCTAAGGGGAAAAACATAGGTGTACGGCCTGATCACCGTCATTTGGTCGATCTAGCGGACGCTTAGATAGCTCGGGGCATGAGACGCTTGGGCATCAAACGAAATCAGGCTGACTTACCGTAAAATCGGCAAATCACCTGGTAATACGGGGCAATGACCGGTGTTTTCCGGAATAGAGAAGAGAAAAGTTCATGGGTAAGAGAGACGATCTTATTGCGCGCTATGCCGACGATCTGCGCAACAAATGCGGACTGGAGCCGGACATGGACCTTCTGAAGAAGGTCACCATTGGCTGCGGACCGACAATTTATGATGCTGATGCCGCGACAGTCGCCGCCAGTCAGCCCGATGAGCTGGAAACGGTAAAGCGTAATTTCCTGATCAAGAAGCTGGGCCTCACGGACAGCCCGGCGCTGATGGCGGCGATCGAGCAGGTTATGCAAGCCTACGGCATGTCCGAGCGCAACAAGTATCGCGCGGTGGTCTACTACATGCTGACCCGCCACTTCGGCAAGGAAGACGTCTACAGCTGAAGGCGGCATGGCTTACCTTGTGCTGCTGTATGCGCCTGCATGTCCCTATCCAGTCGTTAATGCAAAGACACCAGCCCCGCTCTTTTGGGGCGGAGCACTGTTTTAAGACAGACGGCAACTAAACCTTGCCTACTTTTTCAAAAAGGGTGCCGAGATGAATCAGAACCCCGTTTTCCTGCTCGCACTGGCGATCTGCCTGCCCGTTGGGCTCTGGGGTGTTATCGCCCCTGACATGATGGCGGGCGTCGTGCTCGGATTCACCAGCTGGTTCATGATTGGCGCAAGCTGGTGGTGGCTCACGCTTTGTTCGGGCTTCGTGATCTTCGCTGCGGTTCTCGCCATCGGGCCGTGGGGGCGCATCCGCCTCGGTGCCGACGATGACCGGCCCGAATTTTCCACAGTTTCATGGATCGCGATGCTTTTCGCTGGCGGGATGGGGGCGGGGCTACTGTTCTGGGGGGTGGCGGAACCCGTCACCCATTTCGCAGCACCCCCGGGCCTCGAGGGCGGCACACCCGAGGCTGCGCGCGCCGCGATGGTCATCACCAATCTGCACTGGGGCCTGCACGCTTGGTCCATCTATGGCATCTGCGCGTTGGTCATTGCCTATTTCACCTTTCGGCGGGGTGGCAAGCCATTGATCTCTACCCCTCTCGTCGGTCTGATCGGCAGGCGGGCGGAGCATGGCGTGCTGGTGGCCGCGGACGTGCTCGGGGTTGTCGCGGTGGTCTTCGGCCTAGCCGGATCGCTGGCGATGGGGGCCCTTCAGATGCGGTCCGGGCTTGCCAGCGTGATCAATGTGCCCGAGACGCTCAGCGTCGCACTCGCGATCCTTGCGGTCCTTTATGCGGCGTACATGATTTCCACGCTCACCGGTGTCGAGAAGGGAATGAAACTGCTGTCCAACATCAACATGGTGCTTGCTCTGGCTTTAATGTTTTTTATCATGCTGGTAGGGCCCACAGCCTTTATATTCGAAAGTGCGGTTGACACGCTCGGCGCCTATCTCTCGCAGATTGTCACCCTCTCGTTCCGCTTGTTCCCCTATGAGGGGCTCACCGAGTGGTCGGCGAGCTGGACGCTCACCTATCTGATTTGGTGGCTCGCCTGGGGGCCATTTGTCGGCGTGTTCATCGCGCGGATCTCGCGTGGACGCACGATCCGCGAATTCTGCACCGGCGTGATCCTCGTGCCGACGCTGTTCTCGATCCTGTGGTTCGCCGTCTTCGGAGGCGCAGGCATCTATGTCGAACTTTTTGGCCCTGGCGGGCTTTCGGCTCTGGTGGCCGATAACGTGTCGGACGCGCTTTTCGCCTTTTTTGGCTATTTCCCGCTTTCGGGAGTTCTAAGCGCAGCAGCTCTCGCCTTGATCTTCATCTTTCTTGTCACCTCCGCGGATTCCGGCACGTTCGTTCTATCGATGATGACGACGAACGGGCAGCTTGAACCGCCGGCCTCTGCCAAGATCATCTGGGGCAGCTTAGCCGCAGTCATCACCGCCGCGACGCTGCTATCGACGTCGGTGGAGGTGGCGCGCGCGATGGCCACGCTCGGTGCCATCCCGTTCTCGGCGGTTCTGGTACTGCAGATCGTGGGCTTTCTGCGTGCGCTCGCAGATGAGCCAACCGGTCGGACCCCGGCTGAGGAGCCGACGTGATGCGGTGGCTTGCAACCTTTTGTCTGGTCGCAGCGCTGGCGCTTTCGGGCTGCGCGCGCAATCCGGTCGTTGTCGCATCCAAGGACACCGTCCAGGACCGCATCCTGGCCGAGATGATGGCGCTGACGCTGGAAGCGCGCGGATTCGCGGTTGAGCGCCGCATTGGTCTTGGGGATAGTGCCGACGTGTTCCAGGCGTTGCAGGTGGGTCGCGTGGACATTTACCCCGAATATTCCGGGACCGCGCTTGCGATGCTTGATGCTCCGCCCGAGACCGATGCCGAAGCGGTGCGCGCGCAACTTTCGGCACCCTTTGCTGCGCTGGGGCTCGAGTTTCTTGCTCCGTTCGGCT
>SLDH01000014.1 GCA_007125415.1 Roseovarius sp. | reverse complement strand
CAATAGCTTAGCCAAGCGACATACTGTTGCACACAATTCAGCCTCGCGTCCGGCTGATGCGCCTGGCACACCCTTGACATGCCCCACAGCACCCTGCAAAGGAACTCGGTTAACTCTGACATACCCGCAACCGGGCGTTCCGTAGGCGCCAGACCGACGAGGAGCCAATGCCGATGGCACAGATTTCCCTGACCTTTCCCGATGGCAACACACGCGGATTCGAGGCCGGTGTCACCCCTGCCGATGTGGCGGCAGACATCTCGAATTCTCTGGCGAAGAAGGCCATCTCCGCGCAGGTCGATGGCCAGCACTGGGATCTGCAATGGCCCATCACGCAAGATGCCAGCATCGCCATCAACACCATGAAGGACGAAGCCCCGGCGCTGGAGTTGATCCGGCATGATTTCGCGCATGTGATGGCCCGCGCGGTGCAGGAAATCTGGCCCGATGTGAATGTCACAATCGGCCCCGTGATCGAGAATGGCTGGTATTATGATTTCGACCGCGCGGAGCCTTTCACCCCCGAAGATCTCGGCCTGATCGAAAAGAAGATGAGGGACATCATCAATCTGCGCGACCCTGTGCGCACCGAGGTTTGGGAGCGCGAGCGTGCCATCCGGCACTATGAGGACGCAGGCGAGCCCTTCAAGGTGGAACTGATCGACGCGATTCCGGGCGACGAGCCCTTGCGCATGTATTGGCACGGTCCCTGGCAGGATCTCTGCCGTGGCCCGCATCTGCAGCATACCGGGCAGTTGCCTGCCGATGCCTTCAAGCTGATGAGCGTTGCCGGGGCCTATTGGCGGGGCGACAGCAATCGTCCGATGCTGCAACGCATCTATGGCGTGGCTTTCGAGAACCGCGAGAAGCTGAAGGCGCATCTGACCTTCCTCGAAGAAGCAGAGAAGCGCGACCATCGGCGCCTCGGGCGCGAGATGAAGCTCTTTCACATGCAGGAAGAAGCGCCGGGGCAGATTTTCTGGCACCCCAACGGCTGGACCATCTACACCGAGTTGCGCGAATACATGCGCCGCCGGCAGCGTGCCGGCGGTTATGTGGAGGTCAATACCCCGCAGGTTCTGGACCGGAAGCTGTGGGAGGCGTCGGGCCACTGGGAAAAATATCAGGATCACATGTTCATCGTCGAGGTGGATGAGGAGCATGCGCGCGAAAAGGCCATCAATGCGCTCAAGCCGATGAACTGCCCCGGCCATGTGCAGATCTACAACCAGGGCCTGAAATCCTATCGCGACCTGCCCTTGCGCATCGCCGAATTCGGGGCCTGCAACCGCTACGAGCCGTCGGGCGCGCTGCACGGGATCATGCGGGTGCGCGGCTTTGTGCAGGATGACGGGCATATCTTCTGCGCCGAAGACCAGATCGAAGGTGAGACCGCCCGTTTCATCGCCTTTCTGTCGCAGGTCTATGCGGATCTGGGCTTCCATGACTGGACCATCAAGCTCTCCACCCGGCCCGAAAAGCGGATCGGATCGGATGAAAGCTGGGATTTTCTGGAAAAGGCGCTGGGTGACGCCTGCCGCGCTGCTGGCTACGATTACGAGGTTCTGGAGGGCGAAGGGGCCTTCTATGGTCCGAAGCTCGAGTTTACCCTGACCGATGCCATCGGGCGCGACTGGCAATGCGGCACGCTGCAGGTGGATTCGAACCTGCCTGACCGGCTGGACGCAAGCTATATAGGCGCGGACGGCGCAAGGCATCGCCCGGTGATGCTGCACCGGGCCTGCCTGGGCTCATTCGAGCGTTTCCTCGGCATCCTGATCGAGGAACATGCCGGCAAGCTGCCCTTCTGGCTTGCCCCGCGTCAGGTCGTTGTCGCCTCGATCATCTCGGAAGCGAATGACTATGTGGCGGAGGTGGTGGCGCAGCTTCGGGAGGCCGGCATCCGCGCCGAGGCCGATCTGCGCAACGAGAAGATCAATTACAAGGTCCGCGAACACTCGGTCGGCAAGGTGCCGATCATTCTCGCCTGCGGGATGAAGGAGGTGGAGGACGGCACCGTGACGGTGCGCCGCCTCGGCGAGAAAAAGACGAGCGTGACCTCTGTAACAGAAATCAAATCCGAGCTTGCCGTGGCGGCGACACCGCCGGACATGCTGTAACATTCGCGGCCATTTGGCGGGTAATGCGGCAAGAGCACATGAGCAATTGCCACGGGGATGAGTATTTACTCAGCCTTTCCAGAACCTTGGAAGATTCCCATTCGTCACAGCACTTAACGCATCCGTGTTTGACAGCTTCGTGAGTAGTGCTGAGGGTGTGCTTCCCGCTAGGGTCGTTTCATCACGGATCAACACCGGGGCGGGTAACTGATTGTATCCCCGCGACAGCGCTCTCTCCGGTGCCGTGACAAACGACATTCAACCTAGAAGGAAGATCCCGATATGTCCAACATGACCAAGACCCTTGCCATCGCCGGTGCCGTGACCGCCGCACTGGTCGCGCATACATCGACAGCCACGGCACAGACGAAGGAAAAATGCTACGGTGTGTCGCTGGCCGGTGAAAATGATTGCGCGGCCGGCCCGGGCACGACCTGTGCCGGCACGTCCACCGTCGATTATCAGGGCAACGCCTGGACCCTCGTCGATACGGGCACCTGCGAAAGCATCGAACTCCCGGACGGCCGGACGGGCTCGCTCGAAGAGCTGGACCGCGATCTGCCGTCCTGACCCCATGCGTGAAACCGGGGAGTTCGGCTTTGTCCGGGCTCCCTGATTGCAAGTGTGAATTTAGAAGGCCGCCCCGCCATGCCCGACAGCGCCGCCCCCTTTTCCGGACTGCCCGCCGCGCCCGGCGTCGGCTACAAGGCACAGCATTTTGCCGACATCACCGCGGATCCCGCACCCGTTGAATGGCTGGAGATTCACGCCGAGAACTATATGGGCGATGGTGGCCGTCCGATCGCGCAACTGCGCCATCTTGCTGAACGATTCGCGGTTTCCGCCCATGGTATCGGTCTCTCCATCGGGGGTGCAGCGCCGCTTGACCGCGCGCATCTTGCGCGCCTGAAACATCTTTGTGACTGGCTCCAGCCCGTCAGTTTCTCCGAACATCTGGCCTGGTCCACCCATGACAGCCATTTTCTGAACGATCTGCTGCCCCTGCCCTACACATCCGCCACCCTGACCCGTGTCGTCGATCATATCGACGAGGTGCAGGAGACGCTCGGGCGCAGAATGCTCCTGGAGAACCCCTCAAGCTATCTGGCCTTCGCCGAAAGCACGATGGAAGAAACCGAGTTTCTGCAGGAGATCGCCCGGCGCACGGGCTGCGGCCTCTTGCTCGACGTGAACAACGTCTTTGTCTCGGCCACCAATCTTGGCCTTGATCCGCGCGCCTATATCGAGGCGTTTCCCCTCGGGCTTGTCGGCGAGATTCATCTTGGCGGGCATGACGAGGACGCTGATGATCATGGTGCAGCCCTGCTGATCGACAGCCATGGGCGCGAGGTGGCCGATCCTGTCTGGGCCTTG
>SLDH01000248.1 GCA_007125415.1 Roseovarius sp. | reverse complement strand
TTCGGCAAAACGGGGAGGGCGCATTGCGACGTTGCAACAAGCTCAATGTTCGGAAGTATCTGGCGACCATAAAGCACCGCAGCCCCGGCGCGGGGAAGCGCCCACCCAGGATCGGGCGCGGCCCTCTGCGCTTCGACCCGGCCATGGCAACAGAACAGTTTCCCTGCAAGGTTCCAGTCGATTCCCCCCCTTGGCAACCTGTCAGGGATAAGCACAAAAGACTCACTAGCGGCCATTCTCTCTTTCACCTCGCCTGTTGTGACGCACAGGTCAAACGCGGGGGGCCAGATCTTGCCCCCCGGCGGCGCGCCGTTCAAGCGTCGACGATAACCAGCTTCGGCTGGAAAGTCAGCGGCCGAAGCGCCGTGTCTTCCTTGAAAAGCAACGTGTCGATGTAATAGGTCATGCCCGCCATGCGCGGCGCATAGAACTGGCTTTCGAAATTGACGATCGTGCCGGGCTCGAAAACCTTGTCGCTGTCGGTGTCGGTCATCTCATACACATAGTTGCCCACCCAGTCTGGCGGGAAGGCAAGGCCAAGCTCATAACCACCGACCCAGCCCCTGTCCGACCAGATGCCCACCTCATCGTAATAGGCGCGGGTCGTGTTGATAAGCTCGGAGACCGGCAGCCCCGGCCGGATGATGCTGTCGATCACGTCGAATACACCCGAGGACAGCGCATGATAATCCAGCACATCCTTGGGTGGCTCGCCCACATAGAAGGATCGCGCGGCATCGGAATGGTAGCGATTATAGACACCGGCGACATCAATGTTGACCTGCTCGCCTGCCTGAATCACCCGGCGCCCGGCCATGGCATGGCCGCAATTGGCCTTGGCGCCCGAATTGACCGGCAGGATCAGCCCGGCCGGCTCGCCACCGGCCTTGCCCATGGCATAGTTCATCTCAGCCATGACATCGAGTTCGGTCGCACCGGGGCGGATCGCGTTCTTTGCCGCCTCCAGGCCGATATCGGTAATGCGCGAAGCCTCCTCGAGATACGCGATCTCGGCCGGGGATTTGATCCAGCGCAACTCGCGAATGATGTCGGTGCCGTCCACGACGGACATGCCGGCGCCGCTGAACGCCTCCTCGAAGCGCCCGCTGATCAGCGGATTGGGCCGGTAGCTGTGCAATTCCAGCCCCACCTTGCCCGACGTGAGCCAGCCCTCGGCCTTCAACTCGTCGATGATGAAGCTCAGCCCGTCGCGTCGCCCGGTCATGGGAAAGATGCGCACATCCTTCGCGCAGGTCACAAAGCGGCACATGATCTCCTCGCTCGGCGTGTCGAACATGATGAAATCATCATGGTCGCGATGAATCGCGATGCCGCTGGTGGCAGGCCATGAGCGCGGGCTTTGCGCCTGATACCAGATGCATTTGTAGCCGCTGACATAAAAGAGCGCTTCGGGTGACATCAGCCAGAGCAGCTCGATGCCATCGCGCTCCATGCAGGCGCGGATGCGCTTCAGCCGCTCGTCATATTCGGCCTGGCTGAACGGGAGGTCCATTTCCGGCTGGCAGGATTCGAAGACCAGATCGCGGTTTTTTCCCATGGTTTGATTTCCTTCTTGTGGGAGTATTGAATAACGGAAAAATGTGGTGACGGGTGGTTATGAGCTGACTGGCATCTCGAAGGGTGTCTCATCGAGAAAGCGGCGCAGCACATTGCCGGTCAGCCGAGAGATGTTGTTGTCATAGCCCTCATGCGGCAGGCTGCCCGCCCAGGCGATCGAGCCCACCGAAAAGACAGCGCCACCCCCCGGCGTTTCGAAAAAAGTCATGTCGGCGCGCACCTTCGGGTTCTGCACGCCATCCATCACATTATTGGTAAAGCCGATCTCATCAGGGCAAAGCAGCGTATTGGGCGAATGCCCGACCGAGCTTGCCACCACCAGCGCATGGGTGGGCGTGCCCAGGAGCGGATCGACCGCATCGATCTCCGAGCCGCTCGCGCCCCCGCCGAGATAGCCGAAATCACCGATGATCTCATCGCGCCCGATCCCCTCGAAGATGAAGGCCGCGCGCGGGTCATCGCCCTGAGGCGTGCGCAGATAATGGCCCGACACATCAAAGCCCACTGCCACCGTGCCCACGCCGACAAGCGCCTGTGGCGGCAGGCCCAGCCGCCGCCACAGGCCGCCATATTCTCCGGTGAGTTCCAGATAGTATTCGCCCGGCTCCTCATCGCGATAGCGGATGCCATCCTCGGCGCGGCGCAGCTCGATCACCCCCGGCGCGGCCTCGGACATGGCGCAGCGCCAGATGAAGCCGTTTCCTCCCAGATAGATCAGACGGCCCGCCCCCGCGATATACTCGTGCAGCCCCTCCATCATCGGGGTGGTGTAATATTCAGGATGCGCGCCGGTAAGCACTGCCCGATAGGGCGCAAGCGCCGCCGCCCCCTCGCGATGCAGGTCCTCATCGGTGATCACGTCATAGGCGATGCCCTGACTGTCGAGCCACCCCAGAATATGCGTATCGGCATTGAAGCTCCAGTAGGGTGTGCCGGGCGCTGCGTTGAAGATCGGCCGCAATCGCGATGAAAAGCGCACGCCGCTGCCATCGAAATGCGTGTCATAGGTCGAAAGGCCGAACTCGGGATGCTTCTGCATGAAGACATCCACAGGCTGCAGCACCGTCCAGAAGTCTTCGGTCACCTCGGCAAAATGCTGGTGCTGGTGCCACTGGTAGTTTGCATAGGCCATATAGGTGACGGTGGAGGCGAGAAACGCCAGCTTCTCGGTGGGTTGCCCCTTCGCGGGGCGCACGAAAAAGGTGATGTAGCTCTGGTCTTCTCCCGCGCGCAGGCGCACAGCGTAAACCCCGCTGCGCAATGTGGAGGGAATGGCGTAGCTGAAGCTGGTTTGCCAGCCCGCGTCATGAAGGTCATCCTCGTGAAAATGGATCGCGCCGTATTCCTGCGGGGCGTGGGCGAAGTTCTGCTCCTGCCCGGTCCAGTTATGCCCCTTGCAGCCTCGCGATGGCAGGTTTTCCGTGCGCCCGTGCAGGGCGTTGGGCCCGGTATCGCGGATCTCCTGGGTGCCGATGGCCTGCGAGAAATCCCAGGCTGCCACAACATCATCATGATCCTGTGCAGGATCGGTATGCGCGCCGATGGCGGAACTCTCGGCCGCGCTCTGCACGACTTTGCTCAGGCGGGGGCGGTCGATCCTGCCGTTGAAATGGCGGTCGTGGCCGTCTCCGGCGCTCGCGGGAAAGGCGGCGAAATGCAGCGGCGCATCGGCGGCGGAGAAAGCGCCCGTGGCGGTGGCCTCACCGCTCGAAAACTTCTCCAACGCGGTAGGGCCGGGTGTCTGGCGGATGGTGATCTGCCCGCTTTGCGCGTCATGAGACGCCGTGAGCAGATACCAGCGCCGCGCCGCCAGCGGCAAACCGGTGGAGACCTCCGCCACCTGCCCCGCGCCATCGCCCACCCGCAGCATCGCCGCGCCATCCTTGTCGAGCATCAGCGCAAAGCCCCTGGCCGGGTTCTCCTGCCATTGGGTGACGATCCCCTGCTCGCCTCTTCCGGGCGTGGTGGCAAAGACCCAGGCCTGCACGGTGAAGCTCTCAAGCCCTGCCAGCACGGGCGATGCGGGCACGACCGCCCGCGATCCGGCATTCACAGGTTGGGTCCAGCCGTCATGCGTCCCGTTGAAGGGCGCCTCGATTTCTTCCTCCTTGAAGATGCCATGATCGGGATGTGCGTCCCCGCAGATGACCCGCACCAGTTGCGCCTCGAAACGCTCGGGGCCATAGGTGCTCACCTTGAAGTCGATCTTGCCGCCCGCGACCGCGCTCCAGTCATCACAATATCCAATAACCTTTTTCATCGGTCACCCTTTCGCCTGCTGAAATTCCGGGTCCTGCCCGGTCACGGTTTTCCAGCGCGCCCGAAAGACCGCGCGCGCCGCCTCTTCGGCATCGTGAAAGCGCGGCGCATCACCCGGCTCTATCGGCGCGCCGCCCCGGGCGGGCATCCTGACCATGGCCCATTCCCGGCCCTGTCTGGTGCAAACCAGCACATGCCGGTCCTCGATCGGCATGAGCCGCAGTCGATTGACCACCAGCGTCAATTCGGGGCTGTAGGGGCCATTCGGGTTCGCCTCGAACTCGCGCACCAGATCCGCTCTCGCGGGATCGATCTCATACATCCGACGCTCCTTTCATGTCATTTCGGCAAATGCCGGCGAGGGTGCCCATGGCAGGTCTCATTCCGCCACCAGCACGGTATCATCCTCATGCAAACCCAAGGTCACGCTCTGGCCCGGCTCGGGCAGCGCGGTGCCTGATCCGGCCCGGCTTGGCAACCGCATGGAAACTTCGCTGCCATCGGCGAGGATGGCGTAAACCAACGCGCTGTCCCCCTGAAAAACCACCTGCCGGGTCGTGGCCGGGAAACGGTTGTGAAAGTCACCCTCCGGCGCGCCATCCTGCACGATGCGCAGCTTTTCCGGGCGGACCATCAACTGATGCGAGGCCCCCTCGGGCACGGGCCGTGTCATGCGCAGCGGCATATCGCCAAAATACGGCTTGCCGGAAGAAAGGGTAGCGGGCAGGAAGTTCGATTCGCCGATGAAGCTCGCCACGAAACGATTGAGCGGCTGATCATAAAGTGCGCGCGGGGTATCGACCTGCATGAAACGTCCGTGATCGATCACCGCGATCCGGTCTGACATGGTCAGCGCCTCGCGCTGGTCGTGGGTCACGTAGATCGTGGTGATCCCCAGCTCATCATGAATGCGCCGGATCTCGATCTGCATCTGTTCGCGAAGCTGCTTGTCGAGCGCCGAGAGAGGCTCGTCCATCAACAGGATGCGTGGCTCGAAGACGATGGCGCGCGCCAGAGCGACGCGCTGACGCTGCCCGCCCGAAAGCGCATCGATGCTCCGTTCGCCATAGCCGCCGAGCCGCACCATCTCGAGCGCCTTTTCGGTACGCTCGGCCGCCTCGCGGGCGGGCACCCGGCGCAGCCTGAGCGGATAGCCGACATTGCCCGCAACACTCATGTTGGGAAAGAGCGCGTAGTTCTGAAAAACCATGCCGAGGTCGCGCTTGTGCGGCGGCTGCACCACCATGTCCCGCCCGCCCACCACAAGCGCGCCATGATCGGGGCGAATGAACCCTGCGATGACCATCAGGAGGGTCGTCTTGCCCGAGCCAGAAGGCCCCAAAAGGCTGAGGAATTCGCCCGCACCGATCTCGAGGCTCACATTGTCCAGTGCGGTCAGCTTGCCATAGGTCTTGGTGACATTGCGCAGGTCTATGGGCAGCGCAGGGGCGCGCAGGCCGCCCTCGGAATTCGTGAATTTTGGCTCATCCTTGCTCATTGCCGGGCCTTTCCGCCCTTGCGGGCATCACTTCCGGCCATGGGCAGTAAGCGGCGGAGGGTCAGCAGGCTCATGTCTTCTCCCTTGCGCTGCGGGCGGTCGATAGCAGGTGAATAATCAGGACGCTGATTATCGAGATCAGGATCAGCAGGGTCGAAATGGCCGCGATCACCGGGTCGATCTCGTCGCGCAGCGAATTGAACATCAGCCGCGTGATGGTCGATCTGTCACCGCCCGAGATGAAGAGGGCGATGATCACCTCGTCGAGCGAGACGAGAAACGACAGCAACATCGCTGTCAGGATCGAGCGCTTGATCTGCGGGACAGTCACGGTCAGGAAGGCAACAGGGCGCGACGCGCCGAGGCTGCGGGCCACCATCTCCTGGTTCATGTCACAGGTCCGGAAGCCTGCCAGCACCGTGACCATCACCAGCGGCAAGGCCAGCATGGAATGCGCCAGCACGAGCCCTGTCACACTGTTGAGCAGCCCCATCCGGGCATAGACGTAGAATAGGCCAACCCCGATCATGATGATGGGCACGAGGATGGGGCCCAGGAGCGCGCCCTGCATCAGCGTGGCGGCGCGCGGCCGGGCAAGGATGATCACATAGGCGGCAAGCGTCCCCGCCGGCGTGGCCACAAGAACCGTGAGCGCGGCCACGGTCAGCGAGGTGCGGATCGCCGACATCCATGTGGAGGACCCGAAGAGGGCCCGGTACCAGTCGAGCGAATAGCCGCTTGGCGGAAACTCGAGATAGCGCGAGGCCGAGAAGGACATGGGAATCACGACAAGGCTCGGCACCACGAGGACGAACATGACCAGAAAGGCCACCAGATAGAGCCACAGCCGCCGAAGATGCGGCACCTGATCCCATGCAGAGCCTTGCAACCACCTCAGCATCACTCAGCGACCTCTCGATCCGAAAACATGACGGCTGAGCCAGAGGCTGATCAGCAGAAAGACGATCGTGGCCAGCAGCAGGACCGCTGCAATGGCGCTCGCCGCCCCCCAGTTCGCATAGAGGGCCACAGAGCTTTGAATGCGCATGGCCGCCATGATGACCCTGCCGCCACCCAGAATGGCGGGTGTGATGTAGAAACCGAGCGAAAGCACGAAGACCAGCAACGCACCGGCAATCAGCCCCGGCAGAGTGAGCGGGAAATAGACCGTCCAGAAGCGCACAGTCGGGCTCGCGCCGAGATTGGCCGCCGCGAGGATCAGGCCACGGTCGATCGAGCGCATGGCGTTGTAAAGCGGCAGCACGAGGAAGGGCAGCATGATATGCGCCGTCCCGATAAGCGTTCCGGTGAAATTATGCACCAGCGCAATGGGCGCATCGATGATGCCGTTGCGGATCAGCATCGAGTTGATCACACCATTATTCTGCAGGATCACCAGCCAGGCGTAGGTGCGCACCAGCATCGACGTCCAGAAGGGCAACAGCACCGCCAGCAGGGCCAATGCCACGAGCGACTTGGGCAGAAGGGTGATCACATAGGCCAGCGGATAGCCCAGAGCCACGCAGATCAGCGTCGTGAGGAGCGAGATCTGGAAAGTGGTGACGAAGATCCGATAGTAGGACGGGCTGTCGATCATCCTCTGGTAATTTTCCCAGGAAAGCGAACCGTCTGCTCCCACAAAGGAGAGCAAAAGCAGCCAGCCGCAGGGCAGGATGAGCCCGAAGAAAACCAGCAACAGCGCCGGCACAGACAGAACGCTGACCGAAACGCCCTCACGCAGGGCGGCCCGCTTGAGCCGGTCGCGGTTGGGTCGCTCCTGCTCCGAGGCGGCACCCTGAGCGAAAGCCTCGGCGCTATGCGGATTCGGAGAAGGAGGAGCTGTTTGGGCCATTTTTCGTCTGTCTCTCCCCTTTGGTCTGCCGTCCGGCTATCTGATCCTAGTCCGGAAACTGGCTTTCGCGCCAGCGGATCGCCGCTTTCAGCCCTTCGGCCTTGCGGATTTCGGAGAAGGTCTTGAGGGCTTCCGTCTCGGTGGAATCGAGCATGGCACCCTGTTCGATCCCGTAATCGATAGCCTGGCGAAGCCCGGCGATTTCGGCACCCTTGTTGATCGCCGCCTTGGTGGTGCGCAGCCCCTCGATGGAGATGGCCGCCATCCGGCGGGCAAGGCGCATCGTCTCGTCCTCCAGCTTGTCATCCGGCACCACGCGGTTGATCATACCACAGGCAAGCGCCTCTTCGGCCGGAATCATGTCGCCCGTGTAGAGCAGTTCGCGCGCCTTCTTCAGGCCCACAACCCAGGGCATGATCATGGCCGGCGGCGAGGTCGAGAACCTGATTTCCGGCTCGCCGAACATGGCGTTGTCGCTGGCCATGGTGACGCAACACATCATCGCCAGCTCGCAGCTTCCCGCAAGGCAGTAACCGCGCACCATGGCGATCACCGGCTTGCTGCAATCCCAGGGCGCATACTCGAAATTCACGCAGTCCTGCAACATCTTGCGCTGCCCGAAGATATCGCGGCCATAGGTGTCACCCCATGCGAAGGTAAGATCATAGCCCGCGCCGAAATGCTTGCCCTCGCCCGACAGGATGATCACCGAGACGCTGTCATCGGCGTCGAGCTCTGCAAAGATTTTCTTGATGCGCTCCATCATCGGGGGGTCGATGACGTTCATCTGTCGCGTGCGGTTTATGCGAAGATGCGCGATCTTGTCGGCGATTTCGATTTTGAGCGTGTCGTCACTGTCAGACATGTTCGACCTTTCCAAGTTGTGATTGTGTGGCGCGCGGCACGAAAAGCGCATCGACCGCGACAACACCGCCCGCCGAGACGATGAGCGGATTGACATCCGCCTCGCCCAGCAGATCGCCAAGGCTGTGCGCCAGTTCGGAAAAACGCTGCACCGTCTCGACCAGAGCGCCGATATCGCATGGCTCGGACCCGCGATACCCGTCCAGAAGCGGGCGCATCTGCAGCCCTTCGATCAGATCCCGCGCCCCGTTCGGGCCGATGGGCGGCACGGCAACGGCCGTGTCGCGCAAGACCTCGACCAGCACGCCACCCGCGCCGATCAGCATCATCGGGCCGAATTGCGCATCCTGAAAGAACCCGAGCGTGAATTCCACGCCCGGCGCCACCTCGGCTGCAATCAGAACGTCCGGCCCCAACGCGCGCTGCATCCGCTCATAGGCATGCGAGAGCGCATCGCGATCCTTGAGCCCCAGCACGACGCCCCCCTGATCGGATTTGTGCAAAAGCCCCGGCTGCGCGCTCTTGAGAACGACCGGATAGCCGATCTCCTCTGCCGCGCGCAGCGCCTCCTCGAGGGCCGATGCCCGCGCGTGCCGTGCCACGGGGATGCCGAAATCCGCCAGAAGAGCGAGCCCCTCGCTTTCACCCAGCGCCTCGGGCTGCGCGAGGCGCGTGCGCCAGCGGCTCAGCATCTCGTCGGGCAGCGCCGCCGAGGTGGCGCCCACAGGCTCCGGCTTCCGGGTCGAGAAGGCGAGCATGTGGCGCGTGGCAACCATGGCGGGGCGAATGCCTTCCAGCACGGGCACACCGGCTGCGGCAAGTCTTTGGGCCAGGTTTGCGTTGTTGCATTTCGAGTAGCAGGTGGCGAAGGCCAGCGGCTTTTCTGTTCGGGTGGCCACGTCCATCGCGGCCTCGGCAAAGCCAACGTAGTAGCCCAGATGTTCCCTGAGATCAGCGACCCAGATGCCCATGCCCGCGCCGGGATCCTGCAGCAGGGTCTCGATGGAATTGCCGAATATCTGCTGATAGCCGTGGCCCGTGCCCCAGGCGTCCAGCGGGTTTTCCGCATCGAGCCCGTATTCCACGATCTCCGACAGGCGCTGGCGGGTCGTTTCGGTGATCTGCGTAAAGCCCACCCCCGTCTCCGAGGCTAAATCCGCCAGAAGCTCACGCTCGCCCCCCGAATCGGTGATCGCGACGATCTCGTTCGTTGTCGCCCTGCGGCCAGAGGTCAGCAATTGCAGGGTTGCCACCATCTCATCGAGATCATCCACGCAAAGCCCGCCATAGCGCCGCATGATCGCCTCATAAACCGCGCTGTCACCGGCCAGCGCGCCCGAATGGCTGACGGCAAAGCGCTTTCCCTGCTCGCTCTTGGCCACTTTAAGCATGACCACGGGAATGCCCATTTCCTGCGCCCGTGCGAGAGCGGCCACGAAATTCCCGGGTTTGCGGATCGTTTCGATGCAAAGGCCGATGGCCTTGGTGCTCGGCTCATCCAGAGCGAAATGCATGTAATCGGAGGCGTCCGTGGTCAGTTCCTGCCCGGAGGAGACGGTGATGTTGAAGCGCAGCCGCCCATCATTGTCTTCCACCGCAGCGCCCAGCGAGCCCGATTGCGAGATGAGCGTCACCGGCCCCGGCTCCTCGGCCTCGCGCGCACCCATCCGGCAGCGCAGCTTGTGGACGCGGTTGTAGAACCCCGAACCGTTGCCGCCACAGATGAGCATCCCGGCCTCGGTCGCCATGCGCTTCACGCGCTCGGCCAGCGGCACCGGGTTGCCATCATCCAGTTGCAGGCTGGCGAAAATCGTCGCGGCCTTCACGCCCTTGGCAATCGCTTCGGCAAGGATCTGTTCGATCCGCGAATTGGCGATCATCAGCACCGCATGCTCGGGCACCTCCGGAAGATCGGCCAGCGAAGGATAGCAGGGCTGTCCCTCGATCTCGTCATAACCGGGATTCACGAAATAGACCCGGCCTTCATAGCCCGCATCGAGGCTGGCGCGGATCATGCCCTGGCCATAGCTGCCCGGTCTGGGAGATGCGCCGACAAGGGCGAGCGAGCGGGCACGCAGCAGGGGATCAAGAGGATTGGTCATGATGCCTCGATCAGGAATTCAGAAAACAGCAGGATGCCATCGCCCCATGCCGCCAAGCCGACCCAGCCGGTCAGACCGGGCGCGGCATGGGGCGATATGCCTTGTCTATTCGGTGAGAAACTCGTCCCAGCGCTCCTGCATACGCTGCTGGTTTTCCGCGATCCAGTCCACACCGGCCACGAATTGCAATGGCAGGTTGGCAGGTGCGGAATTCAGCCCCGCGGCCACGTCAGGATCGATCTTGCCGGTGTCGAAAGCGGCAACATTGATCGGGCCATAATTGATATGCGAGGGCACATTGGCCTGCAATTCGGCAGTGGCGAAGAGCGCCAGCGCCTGCATCGCGGCATCGACGTTTTCCGATCCCTTCGGAATGGCAAAGCAACCGAAATCCATCATGCCTTCGTTGAAGGTATAATCGTACGCCGCCCCGTCAGCCATCGCCTGATCGATCCGGCTGCTCCAGGCGGCGATCATGTCGACCTCACCATCCTTGGCAAGCTGCGTGGTCTGGGCCCCCGAGGTCCACCAGATGGCCACATCATCCCGGATCTCGCGCAGCTTGTCGAAGCCGCGCTCCACATCAAGCGGATAGAGGTCTTCGGCGCTTACCCCATCGGCCAGCAAAGCGAACTCCAGGGTTCCGTTGGTGCTGTTGTAGAGCGAGCGCGTGCCGGGGAAGTTTTCGGTATCAAAGAAATCGGCCCAGCCCGTGGGTGGATTATCGGCGTATTTCTCGGTGTTCCAGGCAAGAACGGTCGAGTAGAACATCGACGCGATCCAATGCTCGCCATAGGTGCCCTCGGGAAAGCCCGTCACGTCGATCACATCGTAATCCAGCGGCTCGAAAAGCCCTTCCTGCGCCCCGGCAACGCAGGACGAGCTGGCCAGTTCGACGATATCCCAGCTCACGGCGCGGGAGAGCACCTGAAGCCTGACATCGGCAATGCCTGAAAGCGTGTCTTCGCGTATCTCGATACCCAACTGTTCGGCGGCTGGCGTGAAGAACGAATGGCGCATGGCTTCCTGATAATTGCCACCCCATGACACGGCGGTGATCGAATCAGACGCCTGCGCCGCACCGGCGGCCGTGATCATCCCGGCTGAAAGGATGGTCCTCATGTGACGTGGAAATCTGGTCATTCCTTGCATCTCTCTTTTCCTTCCTGTTGATATTTTTGATTAATTTGCCACTCGAAAGAACCCGTTTCCAGATGTCGCGTGATCGCATCACATGGCTTCGGGTTTTGCCGGAGGGCAGCACTTTTTACTTTCTGTGACACTAGCACAAATTAATCTTGCCGTATTGAGTATAATTTTTGTATGCTTCGCGAATATTTTTGGTTTAGGTGCCGTTGCGGGGCCGACTTCTTCAAACTCGGATGGGTATGGCCTGGCTCGGCGGGTAGACGTCGGCACTAGAATGAAGGCAACCGGATGACCGAAAGCGCACCTCTGCGGCGCAGGCGCCTGCCGCCCCTCAACAGCCTCTTCGCGTTCGAGGCGGTGGGCAGGCATCTCAACATGAGCCAGGCCGCGGAAGAGCTTGGCGTGACCTACAGTGCGGTCAGCCACCAGATGCGCACGCTCGAAGCCCATTTCGATGTGCCGCTCTTCACCGCGAAGGGCCGCAAGATGCAGCTCAGCCGCCACGGGCAGCGTCTGCTCGAGACCCTGAAAGGCTCGTTCGACAGTATCGAGCGGCGCATCATCGAAACCAACGAGATCATCAATCCCAGGCACCTGAAGGTCGCCGCGTCGACCGCCATTGCCAGTTCCTCGATCCCGGCCTATTCCAGCCAGTTCATAATCGAAAACCAGTTGGTGGATTTCACCTGGATGCCGCTGGAGGAGATTGACGAGACAGTCGACGTGATCATTGCCTATACCGAGATCCCCGATGTGGGCGAAGCGGATATCACCTACCTGTCGCTCAATTACTTCGTCGTGTGCACACCTCTGCTGCTCGAGAACAGTGCGCCGCCCGGCACCTTAAGCGAACTGAACGACCATGTCTTCATCCATGGTGACTACGATGGCGCGGAATGGAAGCGGTTTCTGAACATTCTCGGCCAGCGGCAGATCATGCCGCGTGCGAACATGTATCTGGGCAACTATCTGCTGTCGAACCGGGCCGCCAAGAATGGCTGCGGGCTCGCCATCGCCGATGAGTTGATGGTCCATACCGAATTGTCGGCGGGCACCCTGATCCGGCCGCTGCCATATTCTGTTCCGGCGCCACAGCCCGCGCGGATCATCCTTCCCGCGCGCAGCCTGAAGAACAAGCTTGCGCTGCATTTCCGCGACTGGTTCATCGACATGGTCGCCGATACGCTTGAAACATTTTCCGCGTGATCCGCAGGGCACTCGGCACTCTTCCCCGCCCGGGCATGGGAGAAGAGCAGTTTCCGTGCAAGGTTCCAGTCGATTTCCTATTTCCGCAACCTGTTAGTGTTCGCCACCTGACAAAAGGTTCTGCAATCCGAGGCGAGAGGCAGGGATGCGGGACGGAGCGGCCTTTGATCTTGTGCACGACACAGGGCCGCGCCCGACCTCGGGATGGCGCGCCAGGCTGTGTGTCGGGCGCTTTATGGTTCCACAACTGCCACAGGATTTCTGCTG
>SLDH01000071.1 GCA_007125415.1 Roseovarius sp. | reverse complement strand
TATCTGGAGCGGTACGTCCGTATCCTCCCTGTTCGATCTGGAAACTCTCGAACCGATCTATGAGGGCTTCTTCAATCGGTGAAACGACAGGTCCGCGGAGGGCTCAGTAAAGCTGCCAGTCGTCCTCGTGATACGCCTCACCAATGGCCATCCAGCGGATCCGGATACGGGCGACGCGGGTATCGGCCCAGGTGCGAAAGACAACCTCGAAACCCCTTTCGGTGATCTTTTCGGCCGCCACATCCGCGCGGGCATTCGTGGCGCTGTCCATATCCCATAGCGACAACGAGATATGCACCGCGGGCACGGATTTGAAAGGCTCGCTGAATTTCAGCCGATGCCGCCGCTCGCGCGAGCCCGAGCCGGTCCACATTGCGCCACCATCCTCGTAATCAGAAAAGAGCACATCCTCTCCCTGATCGATGCCGATGGCAGTCTTGTTGAGCTTCATCATCCTGTCACGTGCCCTTTTTCGGCGATTCTAATATCCGGCCAAGGCAAAAAAGCGATCAAAATCGGAAAATCCACATGCCGTCCGCTCAGATGTCGAACCCCGCCGCGCGAAAGCCCTCCATCCAGCGGGCGGCAAGTGCGGCATCAGGGCAGGTGCTGATCGGTCTGGCGATATGGCTTGCAAAGCTGCAACCCGGAGGCAGCCGCGCCTCGTATTGGGCCCGCAGCGCCGCGGCCTCGTCCAGCCGTCCGCATTGCGCGTGGGCAGCCGCGGCCAAGGCCGTCAGATCCAGCGGCAGATCGCTCCAGCGGGCAATGGCCGCCACCGCTTCCTCGTAACGCTCGGCCGCGTAATGGACCACAAGAGACACCTCCATCGCCGCCGATATCCACAGAGGGTCATGCAACTGATACCGGGCAAGCCAGCGCTGCGCAGTCGCAACCTCTCCCAGCCACGCATAGGTGCTGGCGGCAAGGATCATGACGGAATGATGATTGGGGTTGAGGCGGATCGCCTTGTCCACGCATTGCCGCGCCAGCGTGTTCTCTCCGATGGTGACATAGGCATCCGAGAGGCTGGCCAGCACACTGGCCCGGTTGGGCGCGAGGCTGAGCGCCTTTTCCCCCAGCGCGCGAACGCGGGGATGAACCGCGCCGGGGTCCGTGCATTTCGAACGAAGGTTGCTGGCGTGCCAATTGGCAAGGTTTGCATAGGCGCGCGCGCAGTCCGGTTCCACGCTGATGGCCTTCTCGTAGAAGGCCTCGGCCTTGGGAGAGGTCCAGTCCTGATGCTGCGCCCGCTCCCCGAGCAGGACGTAATCATAGGCGCTGCGCTGTGCCTCCGGGCGGCGCAGGGCCTCCTCATAGGCATCCACCTCGATCTTGGCCGCAACGGCAGTGGTGATCTGTTGGGCCACCTCCTCCTGCACGGCGAAGATATCGGCCAGATCGCGGTCATACCGCTGGACCCACACATGATTGACCGTCTCCACGTCAAAGAGCATGGCAGTGATGCGCGCCCGGTCACCGGCGCGGCGCACGGAGCCTTCGAGAACATAGTCGATCTCAAGCTCCAGCGCGATTTCCTCGGTGGTCTTGTCCGGATCATAGGAAAAGGATGACCATGGCGAATAGACCGTGAAGGCGCTGAAGCGCGACAGTTCGGTGATGATATCTTCGGTTATACCGTCGCAGAACGCATCCTGATCAGGTTCGCTGGCCATATTCTCGAACGGCAGGACGGCAATATCGGGCTTTTCCTTGTCCCGGACCTGCGCTGCCTTCCCGGCTTGCCGGCTCAGACGCTCATCGCGCAACCACTCTTCGAACCCTTCCTCATTGAGGTGGAACCCGGCGAGAAGCTCCTGCTCACCCTCCATGTTCACGCTGATCCGTCGCGGATCGAGCGACGCGCGCTCGTTGTCGGTCACAAGCGCGTCACCGATCTGCTTGCGCAGCCCGCTCAGCACCTGTCGCAACGAGCCGCGCGCCTGCGCTTCGGCCCGGCTGGACCAGAGCAGCGCCATGATTTCCTCCCGGCTGCGCGACATGCCGGGGCTGAGCGCGAGATAGGCCAGAAGCGCGCGCGCCTTGCGCGCGGGCACGGCAATCTCGCGGCCTTCGGCATCCGCCAGAGCAAACCTCCCGAAGAGGGTCAAACGCAGCATGACGGTGCCTCAAAAGTGAAAATCACGGTGTGAGCCCCAGTATTAACGGCGAAATCACGGCCAAGCCAGCCGGATCGGCAGAAAACTCACGGCCCCTGTCACGCGGCGGTGACAGCTCTGCTCTACATAAGACCCAGACAGACGGAAGACCACCGTTCATGATTTCAAAGGAGCAAGACAATGACACTGCTGAACACAATCACATTGCCCGGGGCTTACATGGCGGCCATCGACACCGCTCGCCACGCCGATGCCGAGATCACCGAAAAGGCTGCGCCCAGGAAGTCGCGCAGCATTCTCGACCTGTCGCTCTGGTCGGCCTGGGGTTCGCGCACCGCGTAACCGGCACGCTTTCCACAGTGGGAATGCCACGAAAAACGGCGCCGGAAATATCCCGGCGCCGTTTCTGATCTTCTCCGATCCAGACGACGGTCAGCGCGCGCTCATGCCGATCTCGTCTCCGATTGCCACCATGTCAGACACCAGCTTGGCCGCCTCATCCACGGGCCCTGCCTCGTTCGCGAAGACCTCTTGTGCCTTCGAGAGGGCATCATTGGCCTCCTTGACCATCGCGTTGTATTGATCCTGTGTGATATCCGCACAGGGGATCGCCTGTTCGGCCAGCACCGATATGCCTGTCGGGCTGATCTCGGCAAATCCCCCCGTCACCACATAATCGTCGGTGCCCTTGTCGCTTGTCACCTTGAGGATGCCGGGGCGCAGGGTCGTGATCAGCGGCGCGTGATCAGGCATCGCCGTCATGTCACCCTCCGCGCTCGGGATCTGCACCTCCCTGGCCGCAACCGAGGAAAGCAGCCGCTCGGGGCTTACCAGATCGAACTGGACTGTATCAGCCATGGTCATCTCCCAGAAATGACCCCCGACCCCGCATGGGGCCGAAGGATACTGCGTTTACGCGGCGTCGGCTGCCATCTTCTCGGCCTTGGCCTTCACATCCTCGATACCGCCCACCATGTAGAAGGCGCCCTCGGGCAGGTGATCATACTCACCCGCGACAACCGCCTTGAAGGAGGCAATCGTGTCTTCGAGCGGGACCTGCACGCCGTCGGACCCGGTAAAGACCTTGGCCACGTCGAAAGGCTGGCTGAGGAATCGCTGGATCTTGCGGGCACGCGCCACGGTAAGCTTGTCCTCTTCGGAAAGTTCATCCATGCCGAGGATCGCAATGATGTCCTGCAGGGACTTGTAGCGCTGCAGCACGTTCTGAACATCGCGGGCAACCTTGTAATGCTCTTCCCCCACGATGGCCGGATCCATCAGACGCGACGTGCTGTCGAGCGGATCCACCGCCGGGTAGATGCCAAGCTCGGAGATGGCGCGGCTGAGAACGGTGGTCGCATCGAGGTGCGCGAAGGTCGTGGCAGGCGCGGGGTCGGTAAGGTCGTCCGCAGGCACATAGACGGCCTGAATGGAGGTGATCGAGCCGGCCTTGGTCGATGTGATGCGTTCCTGCATCATGCCCATGTCGGTGGCCAGCGTCGGCTGATAACCCACAGCCGAGGGGATACGGCCGAGCAGAGCCGACACCTCGGAGCCCGCCTGCGTGAAGCGGAAGATGTTGTCCACGAAGAACAGAACGTCGGTGCCTGACTGGTCGCGGAACTGTTCCGCAAGGGTCAGGCCGGTCAGCGCGACACGGGCCCGCGCCCCCGGAGGCTCGTTCATCTGACCATAGACAAGCGCCACCTGGCTGTCTTCAAGATTGTCGGGCTTGATCACGTTGGATTCGATCATCTCGTGATAAAGGTCATTGCCCTCGCGCGTGCGCTCACCCACACCGGCAAACACCGAATAGCCCGAATGCACCTTGGCGATGTTGTTGATCAGTTCCATGATCAGAACCGTCTTGCCCACACCGGCACCGCCGAACAGCCCGATCTTGCCGCCTTTGGCGTAAGGGGCCAGCAGATCCACCACCTTGATGCCGGTCACGAGCACTTCGGATTCGGTCGATTGCTCGGAAAACTCGGGCGCGGGCTGGTGGATGGAGCGGGTTTCGGAGGCCTTGATCGGTTCGCCTTCATCGACGGGCTCGCCCACCACATTGAGAATGCGGCCCAGGGTGGCATTGCCCACGGGTACCATGATCGGCCCGCCGGTATCTGTCACTTCCTGACCCCGGACGAGGCCTTCGGTACTGTCCATCGCGATGCAGCGTACGGTATTTTCCCCAAGGTGCTGCGACACTTCCAGAACAAGCTTCTTGCCGTGGTTGTCGGTGTTAAGCGCGTTCAGGATTTCGGGCAGGTGATCATCGAAATGAACGTCCACCACGGCGCCGATCACCTGTGTGATTTTGCCTTTTGCGTTTGCCATGTCTCGTCTCTCCGGTCCGGTTAGAGCGCCTCGGCGCCCGAAATGATTTCGATAAGCTCGTTGGTGATCACGGCCTGACGGGTGCGGTTGTACTCGATGGTCAGATCCTCGATCATCTCGCCGGCGTTGCGCGTGGCATTGTCCATTGCGGACATGCGCGCGCCTTGCTCGGACGCGCCGTTCTCGAGCAGGCCGCTGAAGATGGCTGTCGCCACCGCACGCGGCAGAAGCTGAGCCAGTATCGCGGCTTCGTCGGGCTCGTAATCGTAAAGCGTGTCTGCCGTGGCGGCGTCATCCTCGGTCTCGGGGATGTCGAAGGGGATGACCTGCTGCATCGTCGGAATCTGGCTGACCACGTTCTGGAACGTCGAATAGAAGATCTTGGCCACGTCGAACTCGCCCTCGTCGAACCGGTCGAGCACTTCCCGCGCGATACCCTGCGCATCCGCGTAGCCGATATTCTTCACCTCGGTCAGATCGACGTGATGAATGAAATGATCGCCCATATCGCGCTTCAGCACGTCGCGGCCCTTCTTGCCGACGGTGATGATCTTCACGGTCTTGCCTTCGGCGAGGAGCTTCTGCGCCTCGGCGCGTGCCAGCTTTGCGATATTGCCGTTGAAGCCACCGCAGAGGCCGCGCTCGGCGGTCATCACCACCAGAAGCTGCACCTCATCCGAGCCGGTGCCCCGGAGCAGCTTCGGCGCTTCATCATTGTCACCCACCGAAGCGGCCAGTTTGCCCATAACGGCATTGAAACGCTCGGCATAGGGGCGCGCCATCTCGGCCGCCTCCTGTGCCCGCCGCAGTTTCGCGGCGGCCACCATCTGCATGGCCTTGGTGATCTTGCGGGTCGACTTGACCGACGATATCCGCGATTTCAGGTCCTTAAGACTAGGCATTGCCCAAGCTCCTTGTCTGCCTGCTCGCCTTACGCAAAGTCAGTGGCGAACTCTTCGATCGCGGCCTTGATCTTGTCTTCGGCATCGCCCTTGATCTTGGGGTCATCCTTGGTGATCATGTCGAGCACCGCCTTGTGCTTGCCTCTCAGGTGGTTGAGAAGCCCGGTCTCGAACCGGCCGACCTGATCCACATCAATCTTGTCGAGATAGCCATTGGTGCCGGCATAGATCATGCAGACGATCTCGGCATTCGTGAGCGGCGAATATTGCGGCTGCTTCATCAGCTCGGTGAGGCGCGCACCACGGGCCAGCAACTGCTGCGTGGACGCATCGAGATCCGAGCCGAACTGCGCGAATGCCGCCATCTCGCGATACTGCGCAAGCGACAGTTTCACCGGACCCGCCACGGATTTCATTGCGTTGGTCTGGGCCGACGACCCCACACGGCTGACCGACAGGCCGGTGTTAACCGCGGGGCGGATACCCTGGTAGAAAAGCTCGGTTTCCAGAAAGATCTGACCGTCGGTGATCGAGATCACATTGGTCGGGATGAAGGCCGAAACGTCGCCCCCCTGGGTTTCGATGATGGGCAGCGCGGTGAGCGAGCCCGCGCCATTATCCTCGTTGAGCTTCGCGGAACGCTCCAGAAGGCGGGAGTGCAGGTAGAAAACGTCACCTGGATAGGCCTCGCGCCCGGGCGGGCGGCGCAGCAGCAGCGACATCTGGCGATAGGCCACGGCCTGTTTGCTGAGATCATCGTAAACGATCAGCGCATGGCGTCCGTTGTCACGAAAATGTTCGGCCATGGCGGTGGCGGCATAGGGCGCCAGAAACTGCATAGGCGCTGGGTCCGATGCGGTGGCCGCAACAATGATGGAATATTCCATCGCGCCGCTTTCCTCGAGCTTCTTGACGAGCTGCGCGACGGTCGAGCGTTTCTGACCCACCGCGACATAGACGCAATAGAGCTTCTTCGACTCGTCGTCGCCAGCGGCGTCATTATAGCTTTTCTGGTTGAGCATGGTGTCGAGCGCCACGGCGGTCTTGCCGGTCTGACGGTCGCCGATGATCAATTCCCGCTGGCCACGGCCAATAGGGATCATCGCATCCACCGATTTCAGGCCGGTGGCCATCGGCTCATGAACCGATTTGCGCGGGATGATGCCCGGGGCTTTCACATCGGCGATGCCGCGCGCCTTGGCATTGATCGGACCCTTGCCATCGAGCGGGTTGCCGAGGCCATCGACGACCCGGCCCAGAAGCTCATCCCCGATGGGCACGTCCACAATCGACTGGGTGCGCTTGACGGTATCGCCTTCCTTGATGTCCCGGTCGGAGCCGAAAATCACCACCCCGACATTGTCGGATTCAAGGTTCAGCGCCATCCCCATGATCGAGCCGGGGAATTCGACCAGCTCACCGGCCTGCACATTGTCAAGCCCGTGCACCCGGGCGATCCCGTCGCCGACACTCAGCACGCGCCCCACTTCGGAGACCTCGGCTTCCTGACCGAAATTCTGGATCTGGTCTTTCAGGATCGCAGAAATCTCTGCTGCTTGGATACCCATTTATCCGACCTCTTTCATTGCATTCTGAAGGGAATTGAGCTTCGCGCTGACCGATGTGTCGATCATCTTCGAGCCCACCTTGACGACAAGACCGCCGATGAGGCTTTCATCAACGGTCGCACTGATGATCACATCCTTGCCGACATTCGACTTGAGCGTCTTGGCCAGCTTCTCGGACTGAGCCTTGGTCAAGGCGGTGGCACTGACAACTTCGGCACTGATCTCACCCTTGTCATCGGCGATCATCTTGCGCAGGTGCGTAATCAGATGGGGCAGCACGAAAAGACGGCGCTTCTGGGCCATCAGACCCAGAGCGTTCTTCACCACCGCGTCCAGGCCCATCTTCTCGCCCAGCGCAGCCATGGCCTTTTGCTGCTCCTCGCGGGTGAGCACGGGGCTCGCGATGAAATCGCGCATCTCGGCGCTCTCGGCGAGGGCGGCTGACAGATCGGTGATGTCGGATTCGAGTTTGGCGAGAGATTTGTTCTCCTTCGCAATCTCGAAGATGGCAGCGGCATAGCGCGCGGCGATGCCGGAGGAGATCGAAGCTGGTTCGGACACGTCCACCCTTCCGATTTTCTGTTCCCGATTTGCAACGCATGTCTGCGCGGCGTCCGGGGGCGTTAGTTGGCTTTGCTTGACAAGAAATGCCGGAATTCGGTTGCGGTCTAGCAGAGCGCAGCAGACCTCGCAAGGCGCTTACCATGGAACCTGTGGATATGAAACGGCTGTGTTATCAAAGCCTTGGCGAGGTTGCGGCCTAAAGAGGCAAAATAAATTGGGCCCGGAGAACGAATTTGATCACGGTTTCGCGATTCCCGCAGGCGGTCATGCCGAACATTCGTCGATCATCGTTAGCGCCACCAGATCAATTCGGGCGGCGCGCCGGAAAATACCTCCTTGCGACCTGATTCCGCCCCCGGTAGCCGCGCAAGGCCTCCAAGGTCGGGCCTTCCCTGTCGCGACGGTTGCTATCATCCCCTCTCCGCCCCTATATCGTGTCGCTCGATGCATTGGAGAACGAATGCCCGCACACCCTTCCCGCGCAGACCGCGGCCTTGTCCTCGCCATCGCGCTGACCGCTCTGACCACGATCCTGATCGCCTATGGCACCCTGGCGCCGCCCGGCACTGTGGAGAGCGGCTTGCCGCTGACCGACAAGCACCTGCACGCCCTGGCCTTTCTCGCGCTGGTGCTGCCATTGGGCTGGGTCCGGCCGAACTGGGCGCTGGGCATTGGAGCCGCCGCCCTCGCCTTTGGCGGGGCGATCGAGTTGATCCAGCCCATGGTGGGCCGTACGGCGGAATGGGGGGATTTCGTCGCCGACGGCGTGGGGTGCCTTCTGGGCCTGATACCGGGACAGATCCGCCGCCTTTGGACCGCGCAACGCTAGCGTCAATCTCGATCAACCTGAGGCAGCCTGCACCAAGCCGCGCATTGCTTGGCCGCGGCGCGGCGATCCAACGGTTGTTCGACCGAGATTTATGGCGCCACACACGCAAGACCTCTGATCGGCGCGCTTGCGATTGCCAGATGGTCGGGCCGTCACGCCAGAGGCGTGCCGATCCTGAAGGGCGCACCTCCGGTGCGACGGGCGGTCCAGCGATGCGCGGCGGCCTGCGGGTTTTGCTCCGTGCAGGGCACGGAGCAGGCGGGGATGATCCAACCTGATCGCGAAGCTCTCTACAACAAGCCGCGTTTGATCCGGTTCAACTCTTCCCGATGCCCGGGTATGCGCCCCGGCCGGAGGTAAATCTCACTTGGCCCAACATCCGCTAGCCCGGGGGCAAGTCGCGCCGCGCTCAAACCGGCTTGGCCTCGGGTGCCGGCTGCAGCACCTCGAGCGGTTTTCGCACCTTCTCTCTCAGGCCGGGGCCGCTCGGTGCCTGAACCCGCTTGCTGGCCTCGACAATAAGCACACCACCCGCAAGCACCATGTTCAACCGCCCGCCGAGCCTTTCCCACATACTGGCGGTCTTGCGCCAGAACCGGCCCGGGGCAGGTGGCTGATAGAGCGTCTTGGCATGGCGTTCGGGCATGAAATTCTGCGCTTTCAGCTGATTTTCAAGCTGTGTCTGTGTGTAGGGGCGGCCAAAACCGAACGGTGTCTGATCCGAGCGTGACCAGAGCCCCGCGCGGTTGGGCACCACGAACAGTGCCGATCCCCCGGGGCCGAGTACCCGCCAGCATTCCTCCAGCACGGCACTCGGCTGTTCGGAGGTCTCAAGCCCGTGAATGACGAGAAGCTTGTCCACATGTCCGGTCTCCAGCGGCCAGAGTGTCTCTTCGCACAGCACGGAGACATTGGGATTGCCCTGCGGCCAGCCGATCACCCCCTGGGGTGCCGGCATCAGCGCGATCACCCGGCGCGCATCGCTCAGATAGGGGCGCAGGAACGGCACCGCGAAGCCGAAGCCGGCTACGGTCTGCCCCTTGGCCTCGGGCCAGAGGCCCAGAACCTCCTCGCGGACGGCTTTCTGTACCGCGCGGCCCAATGTGCTGCGGTAATAAAAATTTCGCAGGTCCAGCACGTCGAGATGCATTGCGTCGCCTCGCTCCATGCGTCAGTCTTCATCCTATCAGCTCGCCACAACAGGGGAAGCAGAATGACACTCGAATTGGTAACCGTCCCATGCCTTTCTGACAACTACGCCTATCTGATCCATGATGAGACGAGCGGAGAGACGGCCCTCGTCGATGCGCCCGAAGCCGGCCCCATCCGCGCGGCGCTGGAGAAAACCGGCTGGAAGCTGACCCATATACTCCTGACCCATCACCATCACGATCATGTCGGTGCCGTGGAAGAGTTGCGCGGCGCGACCGGCGCGCAGGTCGTGGGGGCAAAGGCGGATGCGCACCGATTGCCGCCGCTCGACCTGGCCGTAAGCGAAGGCGATACCCTGCAGATCGGCGACGAGACAGGCCATGTGCTCGATGTGTCCGGCCATACGGTGGGCCACATCGCCTTTCACTTCCCGCAAAGCGCGTTGGCCTTCACCGCCGACAGCCTGATGGCGCTGGGTTGCGGACGCCTGTTCGAGGGCAGTGCCGAACAGATGTGGGCCAGCCTCAAAAAGCTGATGGCTCTGCCATCTGACACGATCATCTGTTCGGGCCACGAATACACCGCCGCCAACGCAAAATTCGCGCTGACCATTGATCCTGAAAACCCCGCGCTTAAATCTAGGGCAGACACGGTGGCGCAGGCGCGTAAGGATGGGCGGCCGACGGTGCCATCGCGACTTTCCGATGAACTTGCGACCAATCCGTTCCTGCGCGCCTCCGATCCGGGCATACGCGCACATCTGGGCCTTGAAGCCGCTGATGATGCAGAGGTTTTTGCGCAAATCCGCGCGCGAAAAGATGCATTTTGAAGCCGAAGACAACGCTTGCCCGCCACACTGGCTGCGAATTGTGAACGCGATACGACAAAAAAAACTTGAAGGATGGTCAATATCGACCAAACTTTAACGTAGTAAGACCAAAGCTGGATCGCACGGTTCGGCTCAGATCAAGAGGGAGCACCCAAGTGCCTTCATTCTCAACAACTCTCGAGCAAGCCATTCACGCAGCGCTGGCCCTGGCCAATACGCGCCAGCATGAGTTTGCCACGCTGGAGCACCTGCTTCTGGCGCTGGTGGATGAACCCGATGCGTCGCGGGTCCTGAAGGCCTGCAATGTGGAAACCGAGGAGCTGCGCACGACCCTCGTCGAATTCATCGATGACGATCTGTCCAATCTGGTGACCGATATCGAAGGATCCGAAGCGGTCCCCACCGCTGCCTTTCAACGGGTCATCCAGCGCGCCGCTATCCATGTGCAGTCGTCGGGGCGGACCGAGGTGACCGGCGCGAATGTGCTGGTGGCCATCTTCGCCGAGCGCGAATCCAATGCCGCCTATTTTCTGCAAGAACAGGACATGACCCGTTATGACGCGGTCAATTTCATCGCCCATGGCGTGGCGAAGAACCCGGCCTACGGTGAATCGCGCCCGGTGACAGGCGCTGCCGAGAGCGAGGAGAGCGGCGGGCGCAGTCAGTCGGGCGGTCCGGACGCGGTCGAAGCCGGCGAGTCGGCGCTGGCAAAATATTGCGTCGATCTGAATGCAAAGGCCCGGGCAGGTGATGTGGATCCGTTGATCGGGCGCGACAAGGAGGTTGAGCGCTGCATTCAGGTGCTTTGCCGGCGACGCAAGAACAACCCGCTTCTGGTGGGTGACCCGGGTGTCGGCAAAACCGCCATCGCCGAAGGTCTCGCTTACAAGATCGTGGAGGGGCAGACACCGGAGGTGCTGTCCAAGACGACCATCTACTCGCTTGACATGGGCGCGCTTCTGGCAGGTACGCGCTATCGCGGCGATTTCGAGGAACGGCTCAAGGCCGTGGTCACCGAGATGGAAGATCATCCCGACGCGGTGCTTTTCATCGACGAGATCCACACCGTAATAGGAGCCGGGGCCACGTCGGGCGGTGCCATGGATGCGTCGAACCTGCTCAAGCCCGCCCTGCAGGGGGGCAAGCTGCGGTGCATGGGCTCCACCACCTTCAAGGAGTTCCGTCAGCATTTCGAAAAGGATCGGGCCCTCAGCCGCCGTTTCCAGAAAATCGACGTCGTCGAGCCGACGGTCGAGGATGCAATCAAGATCCTCAAGGGGCTCAAGCCTTATTTTGAAGATCACCATTCGGTAAAATACACCAATGACGCCATCAAATCCGCCGTTGATCTGGCCGCGCGCTACATCAATGACCGCAGGTTGCCCGACAAGGCCATCGATGTGATCGACGAAGCGGGCGCGGCACAACATCTGCTCGCGGCCTCCAAGCGGCGCAAATCCATCGGCCCCAAGGAAATCGAAGAGGTGGTGGCGAAGATCGCGCGTATCCCGCCCAAGAGCGTGTCCA
This sequence comes from Roseovarius sp., assembly GCA_007125415.1. Classification (GTDB taxonomy): domain Bacteria; phylum Pseudomonadota; class Alphaproteobacteria; order Rhodobacterales; family Rhodobacteraceae; genus Roseovarius. The sequence continues at coordinate 1,010 of SLDH01000071.1, read as the reverse complement.
AGGATGACGCCGAGGTGCTCAAGGATCTCGAAGGCGCGCTCAAACGTGTCGTGTTCGGGCAGGATGCTGCCATCGAGGCGCTCTCAAGCTCGATCAAGCTGTCGCGGGCAGGCCTGCGCGAGCCGGAAAAACCCATCGGCAATTATCTCTTCGCCGGGCCGACAGGTGTCGGCAAGACAGAGGTGGCCAAGCAACTGGCCGACACGCTGGGGGTGGAACTGCTGCGTTTCGACATGTCGGAATACATGGAGAAACACGCCGTCTCCCGCCTGATCGGTGCACCGCCGGGTTATGTGGGTTTTGATCAGGGCGGTTTGCTGACCGATGGTGTGGACCAGCACCCCCATTGCGTTCTGCTGCTCGACGAGATCGAGAAGGCCCATCCGGATGTGTTCAACATTCTCCTGCAGGTGATGGACCACGGCAATCTGACCGACCATAACGGCCGGACGGTGAATTTCCGCAACGTGGTGCTGATCATGACGTCCAATGCCGGCGCGGCAGAGCTTGCGAAATCGGCCATCGGTTTCGGGCGTGATCGGCGCGAGGGAGAAGACACGGCCGCCATCGAGCGGACATTCACACCTGAATTCCGCAACCGGCTCGACGCTGTAATCAGTTTCGGTGCGTTGCCCAAGGAGGTGATTCTACAGGTTGTCGAGAAATTCGTGCTGCAGCTCGAGGCGCAGTTGATGGACCGTAATGTCACCATCGAACTGACCGAGCCCGCAGCCGCATGGCTGGCCGACAAGGGCTATGATGACAAGATGGGCGCGCGCCCGCTTGGCCGCGTTATCCAGGAACATATCAAGAAGCCGCTTGCGGAAGAGCTGCTTTTCGGCAAGCTCGCCAAGGGCGGCGTCGTGAAGGTCGGGGTCAAGGACGGCAAGATCGACCTTGAGATCAACGGCCCGGATCAACCGCGTCTTTCGGGCAAGAAGAAGCCGCCGTTGCTCACTGCGGAGTGATGCGCCTCACGGGCGCTGATCAGCTTTCCGACCAATGCACAG
>SLDH01000172.1 GCA_007125415.1 Roseovarius sp. | reverse complement strand
TCGACCGGAAGTCACCATCAGCGCCGGTGCGCTTCATCGCGGCCACCACCTTGCCGCCCACGACGAGGCAGCGAATATCCTCTCCGGCGGCCTCCTTCACGAAATCCTGAACCAGAAAATTGGCCTTCAACCCGCGAAAGGCGTCGATCACCGATTCGGCTGCCTTCTTGGTCTCCGCCAGCACCACACCCTTGCCCTGCGTGCTCTCCAGCAGCTTCACGATCAGCGGCGCGGTGCCCACGAGCCCGATGAGATTGCTCGTGTCCTGTGGCGAGGCGGCGAAGGCGGTGTTGGGCATGCCGATCTTGGCGCGCGACATCAATTGATGCGCATAGAGCTTGTCGCGGCTCGCTGAGATGCCCCCCGACGGGTTGACACAGAATGTTCCGATGGTTTCGAACTGGCGCACGATCGCCGTGCCATAGGGGGTGATCGAGGCACCGATGCGCGGGATCACCGCATCATATCGCGGCAGGCGCTTGCCGTCATAATGCACCTCCGGCGCCAGCGCGTTGATGGCCATGTAGCAGCGCGTGGTGTTGATCACCTCCACCGCGTGACCGCGCTTTTCGCCCTCTTCGACAAGGCGGCGTGTGGAGTAGTTGTTTTCGCGGCTCAGAACGGCGATGCGCAAGGCCCGCTTTGGCTGCGCGCTCCGGAACTTGCTGGAATGATAGACATCATAGCTCAGCTCGGGCTGCAGGAAGCGGTCGGTCGCGACGATGGAGATGTGATCCTTCATCGCCTGCCGCCCCAGCAACATCCGGCTCGACATCGTGGAGCGGTTGGTCAGCGTGATCTCGATCGGCCAGCAATCGCCATTCACCGCCAGATCGCTTTCGATCACATAGCGCAACTCCTTCTCGCCATTGGACGATGAGACCTCGCGTCGGTCCACGATGGGCGCGGAGCAGGGGATCACCAGATCGTCGCGCCCCGGGATGGGGTGGACGGTGAATCGCACCTTCGGCCTGGAGATCGGTCCGAATGTCTCGATATCGAAGGCATGCAGGGCAGAGGTGCGTGCGCCGGTATCCACCTTGGCGCGCAAGGCCGGCACACCGATATCGGGCAGGCTGACCCACTCTTCCCATCCGAACTGAAGCGTGGGCGAGGGCCTCTCATCATTCATCGGTTTGTCCTCTTTGCAGCCTGTCTCACATGCAGAGACAGCATCGCGACTGACGGCGGGGGATGCAAGCCATGGCTGCTTGCGCCGATCTACGCTCGTCGGCGCGGGTTCTGATGATGGATTACTTGTTGATATCTTCGCGAATGATCCGGCTCTGATCGTCATGAGCCTTGAAGATGCGCCGCAAGACCAGCCACGCCACAAGCGACATCGCCGCGAATATGGCCAGCAACAGGGCAAGGCCCGGCGTGAAAGGCATGAGGACGATGAGACCCGTCAGCGCCGCACCGACAGCAAAGCCAAGGAAGAAGAAGCCCGACACCAGGAGTTCCAGTATGCCGAGCACAAGTGCGGCGGCCATCCAGACCCACCACAGGCCGAGTATGGCCACGGCGCTCATCCCGATCTCCCCTTGAGCATCCGGAAGGCATCACCGAACGCCTCGAGCGCGTTGGCGGGCACCACGATGGTGCTTGACGAAGGGCTGTTGCCCATGGCGTTGAGCGCATCGACCTGTTTGAGCGCCACCTGATACTGCGCGGCCTCCAGCCCGTTGGCGGCGATGGCGGCGGCGACAACGCCTGTCGCATAGGCCTCGGCATCGGCTTCGATCCGGCGGGCCTTGGCGGCCTGCTCGGCGGCATAAAGCTCGGCATCGGCATTGAGTTCGACCGCGCGTTTGCTGCCCTCGGCTTCGGTAACCTGGGCGCGGCGGGCACGCTCGGCGTTGAGTTGCTGCAACATGGCATCGCGGGTGGCCTGATCGAGATTGACATCGAGAATTTCCGCGCGTGTCACTTCGATCCCCCAGTTTTCCACCGCATCTTCCACGTAATGCTTTATCTTGGAGATGAGTTCGCTGCGGTTGGCCTGCACATCGTCAAGGTCCATCTTGCCGATCTCGGCGCGGACGATGCCCGCCACGGTGGTGGCGATGGCCGCATCGATATCGCGAATGCGGTAAACGGTTTTTTCCGGCTGGATGATCCGGTAGAAAACAGACGTCTCCACCTCCACCAACACGTTATCGCGTGTGATCGCATCCTGGCTGGCATTGGGCAATTGCCGTTCGAGAATGGAGATCTTGTGACGCACGATATCGAAGAAAGGCACGATCAGGTTGATCCCCGGCCCCATCACCTTGCGCAGCTTGCCGAAACGTTCCACCACAAACTGCTCGGATTGCGGTACGATCTTGACCGCCTTGAAGATGAGGATGACGATGAGGATCGCCAGCAGAAGCCACAGGATATTGGCAGAGAGAAGATCGAACAGGATCGCTTCGGCAGTCATGGTGGCTCCATCTTCCGGGCAGGCGTTGCCGTGATGCTAGATCGTTATTGTAGAGATAAGGTTAAACCGCTTTAGAGGCGGGCAAAAGAGCAAAGCAGAGGGTTGCATGGCAAAATTCACCTTTGATCTCTCCGCGGAGGACGGATCGGCGCGCACGGGTATCATAGGCACCCCCCGCGGCGAGATTCGCACACCGGCCTTCATGCCGGTGGGCACGGCCGCGACGGTGAAGGCGATGCTGCCCGAAAGCGTGCGCGAAACGGGTGCGGATATCTTGCTGGGCAACACCTATCACCTGATGCTGCGCCCGGGTGCCGAGCGTGTGGCGCGGCTGGGCGGGCTGCACCGCTTCATGAACTGGCCGCGGCCCATCCTGACCGATAGTGGCGGATTTCAGGTGATGAGCCTGGCGGGCTTGCGCGAGCTGACCGAGAAGGGTGTCACCTTCAAGAGCCATGTGGATGGCTCGAAACATGTGCTGACCCCCGAAAGCTCAATGGAAATCCAGCGGCTGCTGGGCAGCGATATCGTCATGTGTTTCGACGAATGCCCGGCGCTCCCGGCCCCGCGGGACGCGATAGCGACGAGCATGCGCCTGTCGATGCGATGGGCCGAGCGCTCTCGCGTCGCCTTTGGCGAGAGGCCGGGTCATGCTCTCTTCGGGATCATGCAGGGTGGGCTGGAACGCGATCTGCGCGAGGAAAGCGCAGAAGCGCTGCGCGCCATCGGCTTTGACGGCTACGCCATCGGCGGGCTGGCGGTGGGAGAGGGGCAGGCGGCGATGTTTGACTGCCTCGATTACGCGCCGGGCTTTCTGCCAAGGGACAGGCCGCGCTATCTCATGGGTGTGGGCAAGCCTTCCGATATCGTCGGGGCCGTGAAGCGCGGCATCGACATGATGGATTGCGTGCTGCCCACACGCGCCGGGCGCACGGGGCAGGTCTTCACGCGTCGGGGGGTGCTCAACATCAAGAATGCCCGCCACGCGGATGACCCGCGCCCCATCGACGAAACCTGTAGCTGCCCGGCCTGCCGCAGCTACAGCCGCGCCTATCTGCACCATGTTTTCCGCAGCAATGAAATGATCAGCGGGATGCTTCTGACATGGCACAATCTTCATTTTTTCCAGCAGATCATGCAGCAGATGCGCGAGGTGATCGCAGAAGGGCGTTTCGCCGCATGGGAGGCCGATTTTCACGCAGAGCAGGCGCAGGGCGATATCGAGCCCATTTGACGAAAATCACCCGAAGGTCAGGTAAACCCGCATAGGAGCCGTTAAGGCTTTCCGCTTACCCTTGGTCTGCGCGATGAGGGGGCGGAGAGTGTTGCAGCTTTTTTCGATATTTGCACTGGGCTGGATAGGTGTCGGGGTGATCGCGGCGCTCGCGTTGGGATAGGCTTGTCGGTCACGCCTGAAGCGAATTCCGCCTTGCTCCTGTCGGGCGCGCGCGGCATGGTCACGCAATTGGTTGTTGAAAGGGTGCCCCAAGAGCACCAAGTTAAGGCCAAGTGAAAATCGGAGAGGCCAGCGCTGCCGCGAATCGGGGCCGGAGCCTTCTGCCAAAGACAGGAAAAAGAGCATGCAAGATCCCCTCAACGCTTCCTACCCGGTGCTGCCGCTGCGCGACATCGTGGTTTTCCCCCATATGATCGTGCCGCTTTTCGTGGGACGGGAGAAATCCGTTCGCGCGCTCGAAGAGGTGATGCAGGACGACAAGCAGATTCTGCTGTCGAGCCAGATCGACCCCGCCGATGACGACCCCGGCAGCGAAGGCATCTACAATGCCGGTGTGCTGGCCAATGTGCTGCAATTGCTGAAGCTGCCCGATGGCACCGTGAAAGTGCTCGTGGAGGGTGTGCGCCGGGTGCGGATTGTCGAATATCTCGAAAACGATGCCTTCTTCGAGGCCCGCGCCGAGGCACTGAACGAAATGCCGGGAGATGCGGCCACCATCGAGGCGCTCTTGCGCACGGTCACCGGTGAGTTCGAGCGCTATGCCAAGGTCAAGAAGAACATTCCCGAAGAAGCCCTGGCGGCCGTTGCCGAAAGCTCCGAGGCGGCGCGGCTTGCCGATCTTGTGGCGGGGCATCTTGGCATCGAAGTGGGTCAGAAACAGGATCTGCTCGAGACCCTGTCCGTGTCCGAGCGGCTCGAGAAGGTCTATGGGCTGATGCAGGGCGAGATGAGCGTCCTGCAGGTCGAGAAGAAGATCAAGACGCGCGTCAAGAGCCAGATGGAACGCACCCAGCGCGAATATTACCTGAATGAGCAGATGAAGGCCATTCAGAAGGAATTGGGCGATGGCGAAGAAGGCGAGGGCGAGATCGCCGAGCTCGAGGCCAAGATCCAGGAAGTGAAGCTGAGCAAGGAGGCGCGCGAAAAGGCCGAGGCGGAGTTGAAAAAGCTCAAGAACATGAGCCCGATGAGCGCCGAAGCTACAGTGGTTCGCAATTATCTTGACTGGATGCTGGGGCTGCCCTGGGGCAAGAAAAGCCGCGTCAAGAAAGACCTGCGTCGCGCCGAGAAGATCCTCGACGAGGATCATTACGGGCTGGAAAAGGTCAAGGAGCGCATTGTCGAATATCTCGCGGTCCAGCAACGCTCGAAGAAGCTCAAGGGGCCGATCATGTGCCTCGTTGGGCCGCCGGGTGTGGGCAAGACAAGCCTTGGCAAATCCGTGGCACGGGCGACGGGGCGTGAGTTCATTCGCATCAGCCTGGGCGGTGTGCGCGACGAAAGCGAGATCCGCGGCCACCGCCGGACCTATATCGGCTCCATGCCCGGCAAGATCATCCAGTCGCTCAAGAAGGCCAAGACCACCAACCCGCTCATCCTGCTCGACGAAATCGACAAGATGGGGCAGGATTTCCGCGGGGATCCGGCCAGCGCCATGCTGGAAGTGCTTGACCCGGAGCAGAACTCGACCTTCGTCGATCATTACCTTGAGGTCGAGTATGACCTCAGCGACGTGATGTTTCTGACGACGGCCAACAGCTACAACATGCCCAGCCCGTTGCTGGACCGCATGGAGATCATTCCGCTGGCAGGCTACACCGAAGACGAGAAGCGCGAGATCGCCAAGCAGCACCTGCTGCCCAAGCAGATCAAGAATCACGGGCTGAAATCCAAGGAGTTCAGCCTCGATGACAGCGCGCTCACGGGCATCATCCGCCACTACACGCGCGAGGCCGGCGTGCGGAACCTCGAACGCGAGATCGGCAAGGTCGCCCGCAAGGCGGTCACGAAGATCATCAAGAAGGAGGCCGAGATCATCGAGGTAACCGGTGACAATCTGGACGATTTTCTGGGTGTCAAGAAATATCGCTACGGTCTGGCCGAAGAGGCGGATCAGGTCGGTGTGGTCACCGGTCTGGCCTATACCAGCGTGGGGGGCGAACTTCTCAACATCGAAGCCTTGCGCCTGCCGGGCAAGGGCCGGATGAAGACAACGGGCACATTGGGCGACGTGATGAAGGAGAGCATCGATGCCGCGTCGAGCTATGTGCGCTCCATCAGCCCGAAGATCGGGGTGAAGCCCCCCCGATTCGAGAAATGGGACATTCACGTTCATGTGCCCGAAGGGGCGACACCCAAGGACGGGCCGAGCGCCGGCCTTGCAATGGTCACCTCCATCGTTTCCGTTCTGACCGGCATCCCTGTGCGCAAGGATATCGCCATGACGGGCGAAGTGACCCTGCGCGGCAATGCGCTGGCCATCGGGGGATTGAAGGAGAAGTTGCTTGCGGCACTGCGGGGTGGGATCAAGACAGTGCTGATCCCGAAGGAGAACGAGAAGGATCTGGCCGAAATTCCCGACAATGTGAAGGAAGGCCTGACCATCATTCCCGTCAGCCATGTGAGCGAAGTGCTCGAACATGCGCTTGTCACTCCACCTGAAGAAGTCGAATGGGACGAGGCGGCGGAAGAGGCGGCCGCCGCGGAATCCGCGCTGAAGGAAGGCGGCGCAGGTGCCTCCCGCACCGCGCATTGAGCGAGGTCTCTCCCCAACGGCACGGCTGAACAGCCTTTGACAGGACATCAGAGCGGCCCGGATTGCCAAACCGGGCCGCTTCTTCCTGTGACATGCCTTTCGTGGTCGGTCAGGGGATTGCACGCGCTGCGCAGAGCGCTTATCTTTGTATCAACTCGAAATGGAGGGCGTGACCTCATGGCGCCCAAGCGTCCCTATGGTGCGGGCGCGATCCTGAGGCCCAATGGCCATGAATTGGTTGAGAGCCCCGCACTCAATCCCGCTGGCGCGGATCGTACACTCTACGCTGCGCTGGACCTGGGAACAAACAGTTGTCGCATGCTGATCGCCGAACCTGTCGGCAATCAGTTCAAGGTCGTTGACAGCTTCTCCAAATCCGTGCGCCTCGGCGCGGGGCTTGAACGCTCCGGGCGCCTGTCCAGATCGTCCATCCTGCGCACCCTTCAAGCCTTGCAGGTCTGCCGGCAGAAACTCAAGCGTCACAGGGTGCGCAAGATGCGCCTTGTGGCGACAGAAGCCTGCCGTCGGGCCAGCAATGGCGCGGATTTCATGGCCCGCGTGCAGCGGGAGACCGGCTTGAGGCTGAACATCATCGATCCGCAGGAAGAGGCGCAGCTTGCCGTCGTTTCGTGCGCGCCGCTGGTGTCGCCACAGACCGATCAGCTTCTGGTCGTGGATATCGGTGGGGGCAGTACCGAGCTTGTCTGGATCGACCTCACCCGCGTGCCTCCTTCTGAGCGGGCACGCTCCATCATGCGGATGCATATGGGCTTTCAGATGCCTTGCGGCGAGCAGTCTCAGGCCAAGGTCGTGGACTGGATATCGGTCCCGCTGGGCGTGGCCACCCTGCGCGAACAATTCAACGATGTGGAAGACGATTCCGCCCGCTTCGCCCTGATGAGTTGGTTCTTCGAGGAGAACCTCGCCGAGTTTGCGCCATACAAGGATGAACAGCCCCGCAAGGGATTTCAGATCGTGGGCACCTCGGGCACGGTGACCACGGTGGCGGCGTCGCATCTGGGGCTAAGGCGCTATGACCGCAACAAGGTGGATGGGCTGACCATGACCTCTGACGAGATCGACGCAGTGATCCGCCGCTATGTCAAGCTCGGCGAAGAAGGGCGCAGGCGTGATCCGCGCATCGGCGAAGATCGACAGGCGCTCATCATGTCAGGCGCGGCGATCCTTCAGGCACTGTTGCGCTGCTGGCCGACGGACCGGCTTTCGGTGGCCGATCGTGGCCTGCGCGAAGGGATGCTCTATGCCCAGATGGCCGCCGATGGCGTCTTGTATGAGGGCCCGTAGATCATGGCAAAGACCCCGAGCGGCAAGAACACCTCCGGACGCGGGCAGCGGGATCTGACGGTGAAGGTCAAGACTGCCAAGGGGCGGCGCAGTTCCTCGACGCGGTGGTTGCAGCGGCAATTGAACGATCCTTACGTCAAACGCGCGCAGGCCGAGGGGTATCGGGGGCGCGCCGCCTTCAAGATCATGGAGCTTGATGACAAGTTCCGCTTTCTGGTGCCGGGGGCGCGGGTGGTGGATCTGGGCTGTGCGCCGGGCGGATGGTGTCAGGTGGCTGTGCCGCGCGTCAATGCGCTCGGCGAGAAATCAGGCAAGGCTGTGGGCCGAATAATCGGCATCGACCTGCAAGAGGTGGAGCCGCTGGCGGGCTGTGAGTTTCATCAGCTTGATTTCATGGAGAACGGTGCGGATGAAAGGGTGAAAGCCTGGCTCAATGGGCCTGCGGATGTGGTGATGTCCGATATGGCGGCGCCCAGCTCGGGCCACAAGCAGACCGATCACCTGCGCATCATGGCGCTTTGCGAGGCGGCGGCCTATTTCGCCTTTGACGTGCTGGACGAAGGCGGCACCTTTGTCTCCAAGGTGCTGGCGGGCGGGGCGGAAGGGGAGTTGCAGAAACTGCTCAAGCAGCGCTTCGCGAAGGTGGCGAATGTGAAGCCACCGGCCTCGCGCGCCGACAGTTCGGAAAAATTCGTTGTGGCAACAGGATTTCGCGGCGGCACTCCTTCCTGAGGACACGCCGCGCGTCGCAGTCTCAGCGGACGAGCCGCAGATAGGGGCGCTCGCTTTTGTGACTGGTCGGTGCAGGGTCCTTTGGCCTTGCATCCGTGAATGGCGCGAGGGTTTCCGAAAAACCAGCCGCGAGACTGCCGCCGGCTGGAAGATCAAGCTTCGTGATCTTCTGCGAGCAGATATCGAAGCGACGTGGACCGATACCGATCTGACCGTCGCTGATCAGAACACCCAAGGCACGCGAGATATCGCCCAGATCGCTGCGCAGGGGCAGCAGCACGAGCCGGGCACTCAGCGGCCCTTTGCCTCGTCCGCCTGGGGCGGCCAGCACCATGTCGATCATCGCGGGACGCTCGAACAACTCGGTAATCGCCTGTGCGAGGGCCGGGCGGTCTTTCGGGGATATGAAGGCGCTGACCGGCATGCCGCGCACCTCCATGCCCATCAGTTCCGTCAGATGCATGCCCGCCAGGCGCAGTCTTGCAAGGCCCGGCGCAATCCTTTCAGCGATGAGGGCGTTCTCGAGAAGGGTATCGATGCGGCGAGGGTCGATATCGGACCGGCGAGGCACATCGCCCCCTTTGCGCATGCAGTTCCAGTAATCGATGAAATCGGCAAGCCTATCCGCCCGGTTCCGCAGCTTTGGTGTCATGAGAGACACGACGCCTTTCTGATCTCCGTGGTTCGTCATCTGCACATCCTCGCTTCGGCCCCTTGATGTCCGGTCGCCTTGATTTCCGGCTCACCCGATCTCCGGCTCTTGTACAGATTGCCACATTTGGTGACAGTTTTGTCTAAAATTCCATTCAGTTGGTTAACTCCGTGGCAGGGTATATCTGCCTTCGCGCTGAAAACCCGATTTCACATCGCCGCGAAAGGCTTTAGAGCGGTCTCATCAACAAGGGAGGTGCGGTAGGTGCTGCAATCCATGACGGCCTTTGCCTCGGCGCAGGGGCATTGCGCCGGGTATTCCTGGGCCTGGGATCTGCGCGGTCTCAATGGCAAGGGGCTCGACCTGCGCCTGAGAACGCCCGACTGGATCGAGGGGCTTGAGGTGCGCCTGCGCGCGCGGCTTGCCAAGGCGCTGACGCGCGGCACTGTCACGCTTGGCCTGCGGGTGCAGAGCGACGTGCAGGGCGAAGGGCAGATGCCCGATAAGGGCCGGCTGGCCACGGTTCTGAGCGCGCTGGCCGAGGTGGAAGCCGAGGCCATGGCCCGCGGGATCACGCTTGCGCCGGCCAATGCGGCGGATATTCTGGCGCTGCGCGGGGTGATGGAGCCCCAACGCGCGCAAGGAACCGATGCCGAGTTGCGGGCCGCGCTGGAGACGGATTTCGAGGCACTTCTGGAGAGTTTTCTTGCCATGCGACACTCAGAGGGCGCGGCGCTGGCGACCTTGTTGTCGGGTCATCTTGACGAGATCGCGCGGCTGACCGAGGCGGCCGACGCTGCCGCACGGGCGCGTCTGCCACAGGTTCAGGCCGCGTTGCGGGCCGCGCTTGCGCGGGTCATGGAGGCCGCCGATGCCGCGGATGAGGGCCGCATCGCCCAGGAGCTTGCGCTGCTTGCGGTCAAGGCGGATGTGACCGAGGAAATCGACCGCCTGCGCGCCCATGTGGCGGCTGCCCGCGCGCTGCTGGCCGACGGCGGCACCATCGGGCGCAAGCTGGATTTTCTGGCGCAGGAGTTCAATCGCGAAGCCAATACGCTCTGTTCGAAATCCCAGGATGCCGATCTGACCATGATCGGGCTGGGGCTGAAGACCGCGATCGACCAGATGCGCGAGCAGGTTCAGAACGTGGCTTAGGCCGAGAGGACGGGATCATGAGTATTTTTGGCAAAATGAAGCTGGGAGAGGACCCAAGATGCGCCGTGGTCTGCTGATCATCCTCAGTTCTCCTTCGGGGGCGGGAAAATCGACCCTGTCGAAGCGGCTGCTGGACTGGGATGCCAGCCTGTCCTTTTCGGTTTCCGCCACAACCCGTCAAGCGCGCGAGGGTGAGGTGGATGGCGAGGATTATCATTTTCTGAGCGAGGCGCGTTTTCAATCCGAGGTGGCAGATGGCGGCATGCTCGAGCACGCGCATGTCTTCGGGAATTTCTACGGCAGCCCGCGTGAGCCGGTGCAGAAGGCCATCGAGGCGGGGCGCGATGTGCTTTTCGATATCGACTGGCAGGGCGCACAGCAGATCCAGAACTCCGCGCTTGGCCCGCATACATTGTCGATCTTCATTCTGCCGCCCTCGATCACCGAGTTGCACCGCCGGCTTGTGGCGCGCGGACAGGACGACGAAGCGGTGATCGCGCGGCGCATGCGCAAGAGCTGGGACGAGATCAGCCATTGGGCCGAATATGATTATGTGCTGATCAATGACGATCTGGAGGAAACCGATGCGCGGCTGCGCACGATCATAAGCGCAGCCCGGCTCAAGCGCCTGCAGCAACCCGGGCTCAACGCTCACGTCAGGGCCTTGCAGGCCCAATTCGAGGAGATGCGATGACGATTTATGCATTGGACGGGCGCGCGCCCGAGATCGCCGCCGACACATGGGTGGCCCCGGATGCCAATGTGATCGGGCAGGTGCGGCTGGAGGCGGGCGCATCGGTCTGGTTCGGGGCGACATTGCGGGGTGATAACGAACTCATCCTCGTGGGGGCGGGCAGCAATATTCAGGAGAACGCGGTGCTGCATACCGATATGGGCTATCCGCTCAGCATCGGCGCCGGCTGTACGGTCGGTCACAAGGCGATGCTGCATGGCTGCACGATTGGTGACAATGTGCTGATCGGAATGGGGGCCACGGTGCTGAACGGCGCGCGGATCGGCGCGAATTGTCTCATCGGCGCGAATGCGCTGATCACCGAAGGCAAGGAGATCCCCGAAGGAGCGCTGGTGATGGGGGCGCCGGGCCGGGTGATCCGGCAGCTTGACGAGCAGGCCATCGAGGGGTTGCGCAGATCCGCGCGCGGCTATCAGGCCAATATGCGCCGTTTCCGCGACGGTCTGAGCGCGCTCTGAGCCGGGGATGGAACGCGCACTCGCCTCACTGGTCGACGGGTTGCCGCTGCCCGCACTTCTGATCGGGCCGCAGGCGCGCATCGATGCGGCAAACAGTGGCATCACCGAGCTTCTGGGAGAAGGCATGGCGGGGCGCCATTACATGACCGTCCTGCGTCAGCCGGGACTTCTGGATGCGGTCGAGGAATGCGTCACCTCCGGCGCGCGCCGGGAAACACGGTATCTCGGCAATGATGGCAGCAGCGATACCACCTATCGCGTGCATTGCAGCCCGGTGGAGATGATCGGGGGCAAGGGTGTTCTGGTGACGTTCAACGATATCACCCATCTCGAGCAGGCCAGCCAGATCAGACGGGATTTCGTCGCCAATGTCAGCCATGAACTGCGCAGCCCGCTGACCGCGCTCATGGGCTTTATCGAAACCCTGCAGGGCCCCGCGCGCGGCGATCCGGCGGCGGCGGCGCGGTTTCTCGGGATCATGCAGAGGGAGGCCGCACGGATGGAGCGCCTCGTGCGCGATCTTCTGTCGCTGAGCCGGGTCGAGGCGCAGCAGCGCGTGCGACCCTCGACCCAAGTCAATCTGAGCGAGTTGGCCCAGTCGGTCATTCATGCGCTGTCGCCTCTGGCCGGTCAGAGCAATGTTCGCCTCGACCTTCATGTGCCCGAGGCGATGGTGGTTCTGCCGGGGGATGCCGACCAGTTGCGTCAGGTCATGACCAACCTCATCGAGAACGCGATCAAGTATGGCGGGCCCGGCAAGGTGGTGGAAATCCGGCTCGAGAGTGCGCCACACGAGCCGCTCCTGCGGGCGCCGGCCGCCTTGTTGCGGGTGAAGGATCATGGGGCGGGGTTTGATCCTGTGCATATTCCGCGGCTGACCGAAAGGTTCTACCGCGTCGACAATCACCGCTCGCGCGAGATGGGCGGCACCGGGCTGGGGCTCGCCATCGTCAAGCACATCCTCAACCGTCATCGAGGCCGGCTGCGGGTGACGAGCGAGCCGGGCAAGGGCAGCGAATTCTGTGCAATTCTGCCAATGTAGGGGGCTGTGCGGGCGTGCCGCCGGATCAGGGGTGGCCGGGCTGATGCCACACGGGCTTGATTGCTGGAAGATCGCGTGCAGACGCGATAAGGATAACGTGAGCCGGGCGCATGGATGTCCCACCGCCCGGCACCGGAACGAGTGTCGAGACGAAAAGGGAAAATATCATGGTTGAAGATCATACTGCCGCCGCCTTCGACCGCGATCTCGAAGCGATTCAGGCGCAGATCATGCGTATGGGCGGCATGGTGGAGCAGGCGATTCGGGATGCGACCGCCGCGCTGGAGATGCGTGACGAGGAAACCGCGGAAAACGTCCGCCTGAACGACATTTCGATCGACCGT
>SLDH01000331.1 GCA_007125415.1 Roseovarius sp. | reverse complement strand
GCGCGGAACTCCTCGTCGCCCGACTCCACCCCCAGGTAGATCAGCCCGCAGTTCGCCTCCTTTAACGCCCGAATGGTCTCGTCGTCGAGATTCTCCACCCGGCTGCCCAGCCGCTCCACATCGGCAAAGAGCAGCCCCAGTTCACGGCGGATCGCACCGGCCTGCTCGCGCATCCGGGCATCCTTGAGAATGGCGCGCATGGTGTTCAGCGTGGCCATGCAGGTGGTCGGCGACACGATCCAGACCCTTGCCGCGAAGCCCTCGCGCACAAGTTCGGGAAAATTGGCGTGCAGCTCGGCATAGACCGCCTCGGACGGAAGAAACATCAGCGCACCGTCGGCTGTCTCCCCGTCAAGGATGTATCTCTCTTCGATATCCCTGATGTGTTTGCGCACCGTTGAGCGCAGAAACCGCGCCGCATCATTCAACTCACGGTCCGTTTCCGCCCGGCGCAGCGCCTCATAGGCTTCGAGGGGAAACTTGCTGTCGATGCAGATCGGCCCCGGCGGATTTGGCAGGTGGATGAGGCAATCCGCACGCTTGCCGTTCGAAAGCGTGTGCTGCAACGCGAAACTGTCCGCCGGCAGCGCCTTGGTGACGATATCCGTCAACTGGATTTCGCCGAAGGCACCGCGCGTCTGCTTGTTGCTTAGGATATCCTGAAGCGACAGCACATCGCCCGACAGTTTGGTGATGTTCTCCTGCGCCTTGTCGATCGCGGCGAGGCGCTGTTGCAGATCACCCAGCGATTGCGCTGTTCGCCGGGCCGAGCCGTGCAGATTCTCGTTCATCTGGCGGGACACATCCGCGAGCCGCTTTTCCATGAGTTCCAGCATGCTGGCCTGGCTTGACGCCTGCGCCTCCGACACATGGTTGAGCCCACCGGCAAGCTGGTGTTGACCATCTTTCAGCCCCTCGACCCGCTGGCTGAGATAGGCCATCTGTTGCGCAAGCGGTGCCGCAAGCCGGGCCGAGCGCCCGGCCGCACGCACCGCCATGATCAGCAGAACGACCACCAGAAGGATCACGCCCGCGCCCCCCAGTGCCAGAAGCACGGCCGGATCGCCCCAGTGATATGCCCTGTCGCCGATCTGGATCATGTGCGCCCGAACAGCCGCTCGATATCGGACAGGCGCAGTTCCACATAGGTAGGACGCCCGTGATTGCATTGCCCGGCGTGAGGCGTTGCCTCCATCTCGCGCAGGAGCGCATTCATTTCGTCGGCCTTCATGCGGCGGCCCGCACGGATAGACCCATGACAGGCCACGCGGCTGAGAATGGCCTCGATGCGGCGTTGCACGCCGTCGCTGCCGCCATCACCCTCCAGCTCATCCAGAATGTCCCGCAGGATCGCTTCGGCCTTCACCGGGCCGAGAATGGCCGGTGTCGCGCGCACGGCAATGGCCCCGGGGCCGAAGGGCTCGATCACGAGCCCCATCTGCGCAAGGGCCATGGTCTGATCCAGCAAGGTCTGCGCCGCCGCCTCACCCAGTTCCACGATCTCGGGGATCAGCAGCGCCTGGGTTGCCACACCGTTTTCGGCCATCTGCTTCTTCAGCCGCTCATAGACAAGGCGTTCATGCGCTGCGTGCTGATCGACGATCACCACGCCATTTTCGGTCTGGGCGATGATGTAATTCTCATGAAGCTGTGCGCGCGCCGCACCCAGTGGCAGAGCCTGCGCATCGGTCTCCTGCTCGTATGGCTCACTCTCACAGGGCTCGACCCGCCCGCTATAGGCCTCTTGCATCTGGGCAAAACCCGGCGCCTGCGCCTGATAGCTTGCCGCCCTCGCGGCGGCGGAAGGCCGATCCATCTGATAGGCGCGCGCTCCTTCGGCGACAGGGCGCATCGCGGCGAGCGTGGCCTTGCCAATGGTTGAAGAGGCGCGGTGTCCGGCCTCGGCCAGCGCATGGCGCAGCGCCGAGATGATCAGCCCCCGCGCCACGCCCGGATCGCGAAAGCGCACCTCGGACTTGGCGGGATGCACATTCACATCCACCAGCACAGGATCACATTCGATGAAGAGTGCCGCCGCAGGGTGCCTGTCGCGGCTGAGCAGATCGTGATAGGCCGCACGCAGCGCGCCGGTGAGCATCTTGTCACGCACCGGACGACCATTCACGAAAAGATATTGCGCTACGGCCGCCCCACGCGAAAAGGTGGGCAGCGCTGCGAAGCCCCTGAGTAACAGACCGTCCCGCTCAGCCGCAATCCGCAGCGCGTTCTCCGCGAAATCCCGGCCCAGGAAACGTGTCAGCCGGGCCTGAAGCGCGTCGAAGAGATCGCCCTGCTCTGCCTCGGC
This sequence comes from Roseovarius sp., assembly GCA_007125415.1. GTDB lineage: Bacteria > Pseudomonadota > Alphaproteobacteria > Rhodobacterales > Rhodobacteraceae > Roseovarius. The sequence continues at coordinate 10,559 of SLDH01000331.1, read as the reverse complement.
CCGGAAGATCACCCGGCCTTCGCCCCCATCGCTGACGTCGCGCAGGATGAAGGCGGTCTGCGGCACGGCCATGGCGAGGCGTTTGACGATATCCGTGATCGCCTGCGCTTCTGCCCGGTCGGTGCGCATGAATTTCAGCCGGGCGGGCGTGGCATGGAACAGATCACGCAGGGTGACGATGGTTCCGGCGTTGAGCGCGGCGGGTGTCACCGCGCCGTGCTGGCCGCCTGATACGGAGATCTGGGCCGCATCATGGCCGGCTGCGCGGGAGACGAGCGTGAGACGCCCCACCGCGCCGAGAGACGGAAGCGCCTCACCGCGAAAGCCGAAGGTATGGATATTGAGAAGGTCCGATCCGTCGATCTTCGAGGTGGCATGGCGCGACAGGGCAAGGGCCAGATCCTGCGGCGCGATCCCGCAGCCGTCATCGCTGACCCGGATCAGAGCCTTGCCGCCCTGCGCATAGGCCACCTCGATCCGGCGGGCGCCCGCATCAAGCGCGTTCTCCACGAGTTCCTTCACGGCAGACGCGGGCCGCTCCACAACCTCACCCGCCGCAATACGGTTGATCGCGGCCTCATCGAGTTGCCGAATATTCGGTCGCTCTTCGCTTATCTTGAGGCCTGCGTCTCCCATGGCACAAGACTTAGCACGGCATGTATCGATTCGGCCATGGCAATGCGCAGGCTCGCCCCATGCAGGCCGCCATTCCTAACCGTTCAGGGCGACCGACCAGAAAAGGTAATTGATGAAGAACCCCATCAACAGAACAATCAGGAAAATCGAATAATTCGCCATACGGCCAAGGCGGGTGCCGGGCTTCAGCATCTCGCCGAACTCATCTGCGGCGAACATGATGGCAAGCGTCTCGCCTTCCTGTCTCTTGCGCTTTTCGTCGAGCGATTTCATGGCCTTTTCATAGACCTCCTGCTGGCGCATGACCTCGGCGAGTTTCGCATCATTTTCAGTCATGTTTCCGTCCATTCCCGTCCCTCCATGTTTCTCTTGCGCGGAGACATAGGCGGATTCCCAACTCCGTAAAGGCGTGTGACCGCAATACTTTCACCATCTCCCTGATTGGGCTTCGAGGGCTCTCCATATCCGTTCTGACGCGTCATGAAACGGGAAGGCCCCGGACGCTCTGCCCGGGGCCTTCGATAGGTCGCGTGGCTGGTTACGCTGTCCCTTTGGAGAACTCGGGATAGGCTTCCATGCCAAGCTCTGTGGTGTCGAGACCGTTGACCTCAGCCTCTTCGCTCACCCGGATGCCGACGACCGCCTTCAGGATGAACCAGACAACGAGGCTGGCCACGAAGGTGAAGACACCATAGGCGAGGATACCGATGAACTGGGTCGCGATATTGGCGTCGCTGTTGTAGAACACCACCGCGATGGTGCCCCAGATACCCGCGAAGAGGTGCACCGGAATCGCGCCGACCACATCGTCGATCTTCAGCTTGTCGAGCAGCGGCACGGCCAGCACGACAATCACCCCGCCGATGGCCCCGATCCAGAGCGCACCGAAAAGCGTGGGCTCCAGAGGCTCCGCCGTGATCGAAACGAGCCCGGCCAGAGCACCGTTCAGCACCAGGGTAAGGTCGGGTTTCTTGTAGAGCAGTTGCGTCAGGATCATCGCCGCCACCGCACCGGACGCCGCCGCCATGTTGGTATTCGCAAAGATCCGGCTGACATCGGAGACATCACCCACGGTGCCCATGGCAAGCTGCGAGCCGCCGTTGAAGCCGAACCAGCCCAGCCAGAGGATGAACGTTCCCAGAGTTGCGAGCGCGAGGTTCGAGCCGGGCATCGGGTTCACCTTGCCATCCTTGGCATATTTGCCGAGCCGCGGACCCAGCACGATCGCTCCGGCGAGCGCCGCCCAGCCGCCAACGGAGTGCACGACGGTGGAGCCGGCAAAATCCGAGAAGCCCATTTCGTCCAGCCAGCCCTCACCCCAGAGCCATGAGCCGGAGATCGGATACATGACACCCGTCAGGATGACGACGAAGGCGAGGAAGGGCCAGAGCTTGATCCGTTCGGCCAGCGCGCCGGAGACGATCGACGCGGTGGCCGCCACGAAGACAAGCTGGAAGAAGAAGTCCGACCCGATAGAGGCATAACCGATATCCGCATCTGCGGCCTCTACCCCGACAGGGTCAAGCACGGTGGGCGAGAAGAAGCTGCCCACATATCCGTTGAATTCGCCCGGATACATCAGGTTGAACCCCATGAACCAATACATGATGGCCGCGATCGAGAAGAGCCCGATATTCTTGGTCATCTGCATGGTCACGTTCTTGGAACGTACCAACCCGCCTTCGAGCATGGCAAAACCCGCCGCCATGAAGAAGACCAGAAAGCCCGCCATGCAGAACAGCAGTGTCGTCATGATATACTGGCCGACCTCGTCGAAGCCGGGCGCGACTTCCGGCGCATCCTGCGCCAGGGCCAGCGTCGGCAGCAGGGTCAGTGCCGCAACGCCCAGGCCAGTGTAAGTGATCCGTTTCATTGTCATGTCCTTTTTCCCCTCGCGCCTCAGAGCGCGTCTTCGTTGGTGTCGCCGGTGCGCACGCGCATGGCCGCTTGCAAGTCCAGAACGAAAATCTTCCCGTCGCCGATCTTGCCGGTGCGGGCCGTGTCGCTGATGATCGAAACAATCTGATCGACCATCGCACTCGGCACGGCGATCTCGAGCTTGACCTTCGGGACGAAATTCACGGCATATTCAGCGCCGCGATAGATTTCCGTATGGCCTGACTGCGCGCCAAACCCCTTTATTTCAGTGACCATCATGCCGGAGACGCCCGCCTCTGTGAGCGCGGTGCGCACCTCGTCCAGCTTGAATGGTTTGATCGTAGCGATGACGAATTTCACATCTTCCCCTTTTCAGTTTGTTCAGTTCTGAGCGTTTCGATGCAAACTGTGCAGGTGCAGCAAGACTCTCCAGACGGCGCTGGTCAGCCGTCGGCGCCGTTCAGGCGGAGAAAAACTGCCGTATTTGAATGTTTTTTGTGCAGGCAGGCGTCGCCGCCCATATATTGGGCGCAGCAAAAACCGATCTCGAGGTGTCGGTTACGTCTCTACTTTTGCATTGCAGCACGTTAGGGTGGACCAGCAAAGAGGTCCTGAGCAGTCCCGAGGCGACCGATCCGATGAGTAATACAGGCCGCAACAAGCCAAGGCTGGTGGCACCCAAACGCGCGCCGAAGAAAGCAGGCACGAAACCCGCGCGCAAAACAGCCACGGCCCGTCGCAAGCCTGCGCGCCGCAAGACCACGCGCCGCCGGAATCCCGTTGTTAGCCTTTTTCTCGGCGTGATCCGCTGGCTTCTCAAGCTGGTCTGGAAGATCACCTCGAGGGTCGCGGCGGTTTGCCTCGTCGTGCTGGCCCTTGCGGTGGGCTACACCTATACAACACTTCCCGATCTTTCCGACCTGCTCGACGGACGGGCCCGGGGGTCCGTGACCCTGCTTGATCAGAACGGCGATGTCTTTGCCTGGCGCGGACAGCAATTCGGCGGAGTGGTCACGGCAGACTCGGTCAGCCCGCATCTCAAACACGCCGTGATCGCCACCGAGGACAGACGGTTCTACAGTCATTTCGGGCTGAGCCCGCGGGGCATTGCCGGGGCGATCCGCATCAACCTCGCCGCAGGGCGCAGCCCCCTTTCCGGGCATGGCGGCTCCACGATCACGCAGCAGACCGCGAAGCTGCTCTGTGTCGGTGTGGCCTATGACAAGTCCAGATGGAAGAGTGAGCAGGAATATGTGCGCGAGTGCCGGAGGGGCTCCCTGACACGCAAGGCGCGCGAGGCAATCTACGCCATGGCGATGGAGGTGAAGTACAGCAAGGACGAAATCCTCTCCATCTATCTCAACCGCGCTTACATGGGGGCGGGTGCCTACGGGGTGGAAGCAGCCGCGCAACGCTATTTCGGCAAGCCCGCATCTGCGGTCAACGCACCGGAGGCGGCCATGCTGGCCGGATTGCTGACCGCGCCCACCCGCCTTGCCCCGACAAGCAATCTGGAACGGTCGCAGGCGCGGGCCGCCACCGTGCTGCGCCTGATGAACGAGCAAGGTTATCTGAGCGATCAGGACATGGCGGTAGCACAGGCCAATCCCGCCACCCTCTCGGATGCCGCCGGCGCGCAGGCGGGCGGCTATTTCGCGGATTGGATCATGGATTCGGGGCCCGAGTTCTTCACGCGAAACACCACGGAGGACGTGATCATCCGCACGACGCTGGATCAGCGCCTGCAAACTGCTGCCGAAGAGGCGCTGACCCATATCTTCGAGACAAGAGTTCGGGAGGGATCGGAGGCGGAAGCGGCGATCGTGGTGATGTCCGCAGACGGGGCGGTGCGCGCCATGGTCGGCGGCAGGCAGACGAGGGTGAGCGGGGCTTTCAACCGTGCGACCATGGCGCGGCGTCAGACCGGCTCGGCCTTCAAGACATTCGTCTATGCCACGGCGCTCGATCTCGGCTACACCACCGAAAGCATGGTGGTGGATGAGCCTTACTGCCTCAACGTGCCCGGCTCGGGGCAATGGTGCCCGCAGAACTACACGCGCGACCATGCCGGGCCGGTCACCCTCACGGATGCGTTCAAGCAATCGCTCAACATTCCGGCGGTCAAGGTGGCGCAGGGCGTGGGCCTCGATCTGGTGCGCAAGGTCGCCTCCGAGTTCGGCATCGCGAGCGACCTGGCCGCAGGTCCGGCCCTCGCCCTTGGCGTGTCCGACAGCACGCTGATCGAGATGACAGGGGCTTATGCAGGCATCCTGAACGGCGGCTCGTCGGTGACCCCCTTCGGCCTGATAGAACTGCGCCTGCTGGGCGAGGATGAGCCATTGATGGGCGCGGCGGGGGGCATCGACGAAAGGGTGATCCAGCAGGAGGCGGCGGAGGAACTGACCTACATGATGCACCGGGTGGTCACGGATGGCACCGGCACCCGTGCGCGGCTGGAGGGGCGCGAGGCCGCCGGAAAGACCGGCACCACACAGGCCGCGCGCGATGCCTGGTTCATCGGCTTTACTGCGGATTACGTGGCGGGGGTCTGGATGGGATATGATGACAACACGCCACTCACCGGCGTGACAGGGGGCGGCCTGCCCGCTCAGATATGGCAGGAGACCATGACCCGTGTGCATGAGGGCCTGCCGCCACGCGACCTGCCGATGCGGCGCGCGCCTGACGGAGCAACCACGCAGGATATCGACCGGATGGTGCGTGACGAGACACCGCGTGACGAGACACAGCGCGAGAATGTCGTCGAGAGCATCCTGCGTGACCTGTTGGGCGGAGAGCGAGGAGAGCTCGATTCCGGGTCCACCGTCATTCGCCAGGGACGCGACCGCTGAGGGCCGCGCCCTGCCATGGAGAGCGTCTTCGCCGGGAAAACCGCCCCCCTCGCAGTTTTCTGAGCCTCCTCACCGCGGCCCGTGGTATTCGCACGGCCCAGGGTTTCCGATCACGGATTCTCCGCGCGACACAGCGCGACACAGCGTGAAATCGGCGTCTGCCGGGCGGACCGCGCAAATTTCGCACAGAATTGTGAGCCGGGAAAATCCGCTCCAAATCTCAAATCCGCATTTTCCGCTCATAATTTAAGCACCTATAAATTAGAAGTTTTTCCTCGGCATGGCCTTTGGGGACACCGCAGGTGGCGCGGCTCCGGCCCTTGCCTTACAGCATTCGGCAAAGTGTCTAGTGTTCTTTACAGTTGAATTTGTCAGGTTAAAGTGACAGTCTTGACGCAGCTTGCCGTGCTGTACGAGTTCAATGTGCTCAATTTCAAAGCGGCAATGCTGTTCCAAGGTGCGCCAAATATAGGAGGATTATTGATGGCAAGCGAAGACAAGGTCTGGCCTACGGGCCTGACACTCGAGGAGGCCGAAGAGGTACATAGCTACCTCATTGACGGGACGCGCGTGTTCGGCGTGATCTCGCTTCTGGCCCATATTCTGGTCGCTGTGTCGACCCCGTGGCTCGGCTGAGGGAGAAACATCATGAACAATGCCAAGCTGTGGCTCGTCGTCTCTCCGACGGTGGGTGTTCCGATCTTTCTCGGCGCCGTCGCGGTGGGTTCGTTCGCCGTGCATGTCGCGGTCCTGAGCAACACGACATGGGTGTCAGATTTCCTGTCCGGCAATGAGCTGGGATCAGGGGGTGAGACAGCGGCGCTGACAACGACAGATGTGGACACTGCGAAAGCATCCTTTGTCACGCCCACCACCGATGGCGGGCTCGAGGTCACGATCATTTTGCCGGATGGCACGCCCGCAAAGGCGATCATCCAGCCATCCGATCTGGCCGCGAAGGACGTGTCCTACTCCGTCACACAATAACACACCGGGCCCGCCTGCCAATGTCGGGCCCGGCGTCTCTCAACTGAAAACGTACCGGGTTACTGAGACTCCCCGGCGCGGGAAAAGCCGCACCCATGTTCGATTATCGCTCATTCGCCCTGCGCAAGATTTCCAGTTTCGGGATGAAATATCTGCCTTTCGCGGATATCGCCACGGATGATGTGTCGCTGTCGAGACTGGTCCGGTTGTCGCTCTTTCAGGTCACCGTGGGCATGGCGCTGGTGCTGCTGGTGGGCACGCTCAACCGCGTGATGATCGTGGAGCTGGCCGTGCCGGCCTCGCTGGTCGCGGGGATGCTGGCGCTGCCGCTTGTGTTTGCGCCTTTCCGCACATTGATCGGTCATCGCTCGGACATGAATGTCTCGGCCCTCGGCCTGCGCCGCATCCCCTTCATCTGGAAGGGCACACTCTATCAATTCGGCGGCTTTGCCATCATGCCCTTCGCGCTTCTGGTGCTCTCGGGCTATGGCGAGGCCGTGGATGCCCCCCGCTGGATCGGCTACAGTTCTGCCGCCCTTGCCTTCCTGCTGGTCGGCGCGGGCGTGCACATGGTGCAGACCGTGGGGCTGGCACTCGCCACCGATCTGGTGCGCGAAAAGGATCAGCCCAAGGTGGTGGGCATGATGTATGTCATGCTGCTTCTGGGGATGCTCGTGAGCGCGCTGGTCTTCGGTGTGCTTCTGGAAGATTACTCTCCCGGCCGCCTGATCCAGGTGATCCAGGGTGCCGCCGTTGTCACCGTGCTGCTGAACATGATTGCCATGTGGAAGCAGGAGGTGCGCGACCGGGCGCGCGCGCAGGCCATGAAGGTGCAGCGGCAGGTCGCCTTTTCCGAGGCATGGCAGGGGCTCATGGCCTCGCCGGGCATGCTGCGCATGCTCATCGTCATCGGGCTGGGCACCTTCGGCTTCGGCATGGCGGATGTGCTGCTCGAGCCCTATGGGGGGCAGGCGCTCGGCCTTTCCGTGGCCGAGACAACCAAACTCACGGCACTCTTCGCTTTCGGCGCGCTCTCGGGCTTTGCCACCGCGTCACGCATTCTCAGCGCCGGTGGCTCGCCCCCGCGCATGGGCTTCATCGGTGCCGTCATCGGCATTCCCGGCTTCGCGGCGATCATCATTTCTTCGCTCGCGGGCGGTATCCCGCTCTTTTTGCTGGGTGTTCTGCTGATCGGCATCGGCACGGGCCTTTTCGGCCATGCCACGCTGACCGCCACGATCCGCGCCGCCCCTTCCGAGCGCACGGGCCTCGCCCTGGGGGCCTGGGGCGCGGTACAGGCAACAGCGGCAGGTATCGGTGTGGCCCTGGCAGGGATCATACGCGATCTGCTGGTTGGCTGGCAGGGTGATGGAATTGACTCGCAATTGCCCTATACCGTGGTCTTCATGATCGAAATCCTGTTCCTTGTGGTGGCATTGATCGTCATCACCCCGCTCCTGATGAAGTCAGGCAAAGCAAATCAAAATACGACAAGACGCGCCAGAATGACGAAAACCAGCAAAACCCCGGTGGAGGTCCCATGACAACAGTAATCACACGTATGTTCGAAGATGAAACAGCGGCAGAGAGAGCCGCGAAATATCTCGTGCTCAAGGGCTTGCCCGAAAACGCGGTCGAGGTGATCGCGGGCGGCGACCCGGAAAGCCTCACGGACGATCTGCGCAAGGCCCGCGTGCATGAGGACGCGATTGCCCCTTATGCGGACAGCATCGCCAAGGGCCATGCCGCGCTGATCGTGCGGGCAACCTACATTCCGCTGGGCGCGCCACGCATCACCCGCGACATCCTCGCGCGGCGTCAGACGGTGGATATGGGTGATGTAATGGAAGAGCATTACTTCACCGACCCGCCGGAGCGGAAAAAAAGCATCCTCAGCCATCATCCGCGCTTCCTGACAGCGCGGATCCGGGGTGGCGGGCCGGTCATGGGTCCGAAAACGGTGATCAGAGGGCGCAAGGCCACCTCGGCCGTGGGCAAGAACAAACGCGCCTCACGGTTCTTCTGGCCACAGCCCCTGCTGTCGAAGAAAGAGCGGCGGATCAAGGTCTATCGCGGCGGGCGCTACATGTCCAAAGCCTTCTGGCCCATGCCCCTTCTGTCGCACAAGGAGCGGCGCAAATCGGTGGTCGAGGGCGGCGGGCCGGTATTCTCCCGCGCGCTTGGCTTTCCAACAAGCTGACCTGCGCCAATCCGAGAAATGAAAGAGCCCCGCCAATCAGGCGGGGCCAAGGTGAGTGCCAGGTGTCAGGCCACCGGCACCGGAGGTAGCTTGGCGTTTCAGATGGGGCGCTTGGCCATTTCCGCACGGATCTGCTGGCGGAAGATGTCGATGGGCACATGCTTGCCGTCGCGCTTGATGCACCAGTAAGTCCAGCCATTGCAGCTTGGCGCACCTTCCAGCGCGGCACCCACCTGATGGATCGAGCCTTTGACATCGCCACCGATCAGGGTGCCATCGGCCCGCACCTTGGCCTTGTGGCGCTGGTTCATCGAATAAAGCTCTTCGCCCGGCCTCAACATCCCGCGTTCGATCAACTGGCCGAAGGGCACACGCGGCTCGGCGCGCTTGCTCGACGACACTTCCAATGCCTCGCGGTCAAACCGCCTGATCCGCGCCAGACGGGCCTCGGCCACGGCGCGATAAGTCGGCTCGCGTTCGATCCCGATATAGTCGCGGCCCAGCATCTTGGCCACGGCACCGGTGGTGCCCGTGCCGAAGAACGGATCGAGAACCACATCGCCCGGGCGTGTCGTGCCCACCAGCACCCGGTGCAGCAGGCTTTCCGGCTTTTGCGTCGGATGGGCTTTCTCGCCGGTCTCGGTCTTGAGCCGTTCATGGCCCGTGCAGATCGGCAGCACCCAATCCGAACGCATCTGAATCCCGTCATTCAGCGCCTTCAGCGCCTCATAGTTGAACGTGTATCTGCCGCCCTCGTTGCGGCTGGCCCAGATCATCGTTTCATGCGCATTGGTCAGCCGCTTGCCGCGAAAATTCGGCATCGGGTTCGATTTGCGCCAGACAACATCATTGAGGATCCAGAATCCCTCGTTCTGGAGCGCCGCGCCCACGCGGAAGATATTGTGATAGGAGCCGATCACCCAGATGGCGCCAGTGGGCTTGAGCAGCCGGCGGGCCGCCCGCAGCCAGCTTGTCGTGAAGGCGTCATAGGCTTTGAAACTGGCAAACTGGTCCCAGGCGTCATCCACCGCATCGACCTGCGAATTGTCGGGGCGATGCAGATCACCCTTCAGTTGCAGATTGTAGGGCGGGTCGGCGAAGATCAGATCAACCGAAGCCTCGGGCAGATCATTCATGATCTCGATGCAATCACCACCAATGATCGTATTCAGGGGGAGCGCGGACGCGCCCTTTGCTTTGGTCATCTTCGTTTCTCTGCCTCTGTCCCGGCGCTTGCTGCGCTCTGGTATTTGCCAAAGGATGAGTCAAAGACGATTCGCCGTCAATTTCTTTTTTGAATCAGGGGGTTATACATTTTCCTTGATACAATATATTGTGGACGGGCCTGAAGGATCGTCTATGGTGTGGGGTCACACCCAGATTTTGAAGGGCCGCAATGTGGCCTTTTGACGGATAGCCCATATTCGTCTCCCAGCCATAGCCGGGATGGTGTTGCGCCAAATCCCACATGATGCGATCACGACATGTTTTTGCCACAATTGAAGCCGCCGCAATGGACATCGAGAGCCCGTCCCCCCTGATGATCGTCTCTCCCGGAATGTCGAGCCCGCGCGGCATGAGGTTGCCGTCGATCAGCAGATGATCAGGCCGCTTGGGAAGGCCCGCCACCGCGCGTTCCATCGCCAGATGCGCGGCGCGCAGGACATTGAGGCTGTCGATCTCCTCGACGGAAGCGTGCGCGATGGAGACTTCCGCGCTCGCCATGATCTGCTCGGCCAGATCAGCGCGACGCGGCGCGGAGAGCCGCTTGGAATCGTTCAGCCCAACGGGTATCGCCGAGAGGTCAAGAATGACAGCCGCAGCCGTCACCGGCCCCGCCAACGGCCCGCGACCCACCTCATCCACCCCCGCGACAGCGCGCGCGCCCTGCGCCATGGCAGCTTGTTCGAAAGAAAGATCAGGCGACATCCCCCATCCTCTGCCACAGACCACCGCGAAAGCAAAGCGCTGTCACGATGAAGGAGCAACCCGAAAGCCGCCCCCTG
>SLDH01000249.1 GCA_007125415.1 Roseovarius sp. | reverse complement strand
TCCGACCCTCGTTCCGCTTGAGCGGATCATGGCCATCGGCAGCTCGCCCCGGATCGAAGTGGGCCCCGATGAGATGATGGCAGCGCGAATAGCGGCATTGCGCCTGCGCGCAGCGAGGCTTCAGGGGTCGGTGCTCGACAGCCCGTCGCGGGTGAGGCTGCAAGCCGGTGTGACGCCACTCTAGCAGGGCTCGCCGGGGTCAATGACAGCGACCGACGGACTAGCCAGCGCCGGGTCTGGCGCAGGCGAAGCCGACTGTGCCGCGCCCGGGTGGAGGCCCCGGCAAGCGCCTGACCATCCGCAATGCCCTGCCCCGCAACAATGCACGATTCCGTACCGTAAACAGAAAACAACACAGTTGTTTCCATGGGTCGATCGTGGCGCGCTGCGCCATGCTATTGTTCGTCACCTGACACAAGATACCCCACGCGCCGCGTCGAACCCTTTGCGGACGGTCAGGCGCACAGACCAAGGGCAGCGCCCGCCCGAGGGGGCGTCCGGGCGACGGAAAAGAAAGTGCTACCGTCCGCAAGGTCCCGCATCGCGACCTCTCGCCTAGCATTGCGGCACCTTTTGTCAGGTGGCGACCACTAGGCTCCGTGATCCTTGAGAGAACACTCTTCCTCAAAGAAGCTCCAGATCACTCCGCCGCCTGAGGGACCGTCTCTTCCGCCTCGATTTCGGCGGCACGCTTTTCCACCTCGCCGACGATATGATCGATCATCTGCTCATTGCTCATCTTGTGACTGGCCTTGCCCGCGAGATAGACCATCCCGCTCCCCGCGCCGCCGCCGGTAAAGCCCACATCGGTCATCAGCGCCTCGCCGGGGCCGTTGACCACGCAGCCGATGATCGACAGGCTCATCGGCGTCTTGATATGCTCCAGACGCCGCTCCAGCGTCTCGACCGTCCGGATCACATCGAAGCCCTGCCGCGCGCAACTGGGGCAGGAGATGATATTGACGCCCCTGTGACGAAGACCCAGCGCCTTGAGGATCTCATAGCCCACCTTGACCTCCTCGACAGGATCGGCGCTCAGGCTCACGCGGATCGTGTCGCCGATGCCCATCCAGAGCAGGTTGCCAAGGCCGATCGCGCTCTTGATCGTTCCGGTTGTCAGCCCGCCCGCCTCGGTGATGCCCAGATGGATGGGCGCATCGGTCGCCTCTGCGAGCTGCTGATAGGCGGCAGCGGCCATGAACACGTCCGAGGCCTTCACGCTGATCTTGAAGTCGTGAAAATCATGATCCTGCAGAATGCGGATATGATCGAGACCCGATTCCACCATCGCATCCGGACAGGGCTCGCCGTATTTCTCGAGCAGGTGCTTTTCCAGCGATCCGGCGTTCACACCGATCCGCATGGAGCAGCCCTGATCCCGTGCGGCCGATATCACCTCGCGCACACGCTTCACATCACCGATATTGCCCGGGTTGATCCGCAGGCAGGCCGCACCCGCCTCTGCCGCCTCGATGCCCCGCCTGTAGTGAAAATGGATGTCGGCAACGATGGGCACCGGGCTTTCCCGCACGATGTCCTTGAGTGCCTTCGCACTTTCTTCATCGGGCACCGAGATCCGCACGATATCCGCACCTGCCTCGGCGGCGGCCTGCACCTGAGCGACGGTGGCAGCCACATCGGTGGTCGCGGTATTGGTCATGGTCTGCACCGAAATCGGCGCGTCACCGCCGACCGGCACCGCGCCCACATGGATCTGGCGGCTCTTGCGGCGATCGATGTTGCGCCAGGGGCGAATCGGATTGTGCGTCATCTGATATTCTTTTGCCATGTCAGTTATGGTTGACACCAAGATAGTCCAGCACGCGCCTATCGGCAATCGGCTTGCGGCTTATTGGCCGTCATCCGTCTGCATGTCTTCCTGCAACGCCGCGACATAGAGCATCAGGTCTCTGTCCCGCGTGATGTCCGCGACGGCATAGATTTCCATCAGGCTGGCCGTATCCAGCACGACATTCGACGTGACCGCGCCGCTGGGTCCAGCGGGCCCGTAATGCTCGCCTTTCACGGCGAAATAGATCGCGCCGGACTCGCCTATTCTGAGGGTCGGCGGCTCTTCCGTCACCGGCACGTCATAGCTGTCGCCCGCATTCATGATGCCCTCAAAGACCACACTGCCATCGGCGCTGCGCAGCCTGACCCATGAGGGGCGCACCGCAACCAGCTGCACCCCCGGCGGAGGATCAGCAAGCACCTGCGGCACTTGAGGCTGGGTGCCCTCGTCGGCTTCCATCGTGGCGAGGCGCTGTGCACTGTCGCGCGTGGCATTGGGCAAATCAGCGGTCAGCGCGCCCATGCGCGCCGGATCAAGCGTGGAAATCGGCGCGTCCCGGGCCACCATCACGGGCAGATCAAGCGCCTCGGGGCGATAGAGCCGGTCCAGTCGATCTTCGGACGGGGGCACGAAACGCCCACCGGCATCTGCGCTGATCACATCCTCGTTCCGGATGCTCATGCCGGCCAGCGGGTCCAGTTCGGCAAACACGTCCGGCGTGTTTTCCACCGGTGTCATCTGCACGCGCTGCACCTCATTGAGGACCGCATAGCCGCCGTATCCGATCCCGCCGATGAGCGCCACAAGCACGAGAACAGACCCGATGGCGCCGGGCTCGACCCGCGCAAGGAAACTCTCGGAGGCTGGCAGAAAGGGCGTCTTGGGTGAAATCAGCGGGTCCGAATCCACCGTTTTGCGGCGCACCGGCGCGGCGGGCTTGCGGATCGACGAGGCCTCGGCGGACATGCCATGTGCCGTCGAAAAACCGCTCTCTGCGCAGAACTGCCGGAATGCCTTGTCCGGATCCATATCGAGATAGCGCGCATAGGAGCGGACATAGCCGGGGATGAAACCAGGCGTGTCGAACGCATCGGGATCGGTATTCTCGATGGCGGCGATGTAGCTGGCCCTGATCCGCAATTCCCGCTCCACATCGAGCAGAGACTTGCCCAGTGTCGCCCGTTCGCCGCGCATGACATCACCAAGCTTCAGATCGAAAGCATCGAACCCCTTGGGCTCGACATCTTCTGTCGTGACCTCGCGCTTGGACCGTCGTCCGATCATTCCACCTGCCCTTGACTGACGGCGACTTGACTATCACCCGATTCGCCGAATGTCCCGATTCGGCTCCTGCCTCTTACTTTCGTTTTCATTAACATATAACAAGGCGCTTTGCACCACGGTGGCTGAATTCAACGGCATTACCATAGGAAAAATCCCGCTGATCGGGCCGGAACACCGGCCACGATGCCGGTTTTTTCAGCCTTGCAGCCATTATGCTGCGCCTGCAGGGAAGATTGCTGACCAAGGCGGCTGCGGGCATGCGCGACCAAGCACCGTCCCCCCCTCATCCAGTTTCGTCCAATCGTCTCTTAATCCCGGGGATCAACCGTGTCGGCCAGGGCCTCGGCCCGTGCGGCGATCTCGGCCAGGGCATCGGTCACGTCGGTCGGCACCACCGGCACCTCGACCCGCTCGGGCTGGGGCAGAGGTGCGTTGCGCATTTGCGCAAGTTCGGCCTCTTTCTCGGCAATCTGACCTTCCATCTCGCGCAGCCTGTCCTGAACCCCCGCCGTCTTGTCGGCCAGCATCAGCCCGGCCATCAGCAACATGCGCGGCTCGGGGATGCGCCCGATCTGCGCTGTAAGGGTTTTCGCTTCCTCATCAAGCATTTGCGCCGCGGAGTGCAGGTACTGCTCTTCACCATCCTGACAGGCCACCTCGAAACTGCGACCGCCGATCTCGATCGTCACCTGTGGCATCACGCACCCTCCCGTTCATCATCAGCGCCCTCGATCAGCCGAGTCAGCTCGGCCATGATCGCATCGCCTTCGGCGCGGTCCGCACTGCGCGCGGCGCGCAACGCCTCAAGTTCTGCCAGCATTGCCTTGTTGATCAGATGCGGCTCGGCTACGCCGGCCTCGTTGGCTTCACGAAGGGCCTTGTTATTCTCGCGCAGTTGCGCATTTGCCCTGCGCAAGGATTGCAATTGCGTATCGAGCTTCCTGAGAGAGGCGCGGGCTTCATCGCGAGCGTTCTCAACATGAGCCTCGGCTTCCTCGAGCTTTTCCTTGAGGCGCTTGACCCGCTCCTCCCACTGGGCGCTGACCGTCTTTTCCTCGCCAAGTGCCGCGCGTAGCGCCTCCAGCTCGGCAGCCGCTGCGCCATCATCGGCGTTCTGTGCCTCCAATCCCCGGCTGATCCGGTCCAGCGCGGCGGTGATCCGTGCCTGCAAATCGTCAATCTGGCTCATGTGTCGGCCTCTTGTCTGTCCTTGTTTCAGCTTGCGCCGATCTTGCCTGATCTTTCAAGCCCCGGCCTGAGACGAGTTTAGCCGATGCGACGGAAAATTGCGCCCCCCCAAGCCAGGCGGGCCGCTGCCGTCTCTCCCTCGTCAATCCCGCGCGCTTGAACTTTGCCATGGGCCTGATATGCAATGCCGCGACCGACGCCTCTATCAAAGGATGGAACCCGCCTTGGATATCGCTGCCCTGCGCGCCGCGCAGCCCGATCACTGGATGCGCGCCGCCGCGATCCGCGCCCTCACTCTCGATGCTGTGCACGCCGCCAATTCCGGCCATTCCGGGATGCCCATGGGCATGGCCGATGTCGCCACCGTGCTCTTCGAAAAACACCTGAAATTCGATGCCAGTGCGCCCGACTGGCCCGACCGGGACCGTTTCATCCTGAGCGCGGGTCACGGCTCCATGCTGCTTTACGCGCTGTTGCACCTCACCGGCTATGAAGACATGACACTGGATCAGATCCGCAACTTCCGCCAGTGGGGCTCGATCACCGCAGGCCACCCGGAATACGGCCACGCCAAGGGGATCGAAACCACCACGGGTCCGCTGGGGCAAGGGATATCCAACGCGGTCGGCTTCGCTATTGCCGAAGAGATACTGCGGGCCCGCTACAGCAGAAAGCTGGTGGACCACCATACCTATGTGATCGCCGGCGATGGCTGCCTGATGGAAGGCGTGAGCCAGGAGGCAATCACCCTTGCAGGCCGTCACCGCCTCGGCAAGCTGATCGTGTTCTGGGACAACAACAACATCACCATTGACGGCAAGGTTGATCTGGCCTGCAGCACCGATCAGCCATTGCGGTTCAAATCCGCGGGCTGGCACGTGATCGAGATCGACGGGCATGACCCCGAGGCGATTGACGCGGCCATCGCGCAGGCCAAATCCACACAGAAACCGACGATGATCGCCTGCAAGACGCATATCGCCCTTGGCCATGCCGCACAGGATACATCGAAGGGCCACGGCGCGCTTACGGATCCCGATCAGATGGCCGCCGCGAAAGCCGCGTATGGCTGGACCACCGGCCCCTTCGAAGTGCCGGGCGATATCAAGGCCGAATGGGAGGCCATCGGCGCGCGCGGGCAGCAGGAACGCGCGGCATGGGAAGCGCGGCTCGCCGCCGCCTCGAAGCAGCGGCAGGCGGAGTTTGCCCGTGTGATGGCCCGCGATGTGCCGAGCAGGCTCTCGGCCCGCATCAAGGCCCTGAAAAAGCAGATCAGCGAGGAAAAGCCCAAGATCGCCACGCGCGCTTCCTCGGAAATGGTGCTCGAGGTGGTCAACCCGATCATGCCCGAAACGGTGGGCGGCTCTGCCGATCTGTCGGGCTCAAACAACACCAGATCGGGGGATATGACCGTTTTCGACGTGGACAATCGCAAGGGCCGCTACATCCATTACGGCATTCGCGAACATGGTATGGCCGCCGCAATGAATGGCATGGTTTTGCATGGTGGCATAAGACCTTATGGCGGCACTTTCATGTGTTTTACCGATTATGCCCGCCCCGCCATGCGGCTTGCGGCGCTGATGCGCGTCCCCACCGTCTTCGTGATGACCCATGACAGCATCGGCCTGGGCGAGGATGGCCCCACACATCAACCCGTGGAGCATCTGGCGATCAACCGCGCCACGCCCAACACATGGGTGTTTCGCCCCTGTGACACGGTGGAAACGGCCGAGGCGTGGGAACTGGCACTCTCCTCGAAGGAGACGCCTTCGGTGCTGTCGCTGACCCGGCAGGGTGTGCCCACGCTGCGCACCGAGCACAAGACGAAGAACCTCACCGCGCAAGGCGCCTATGTTCTGGCCGAGGCGGAGGGCAAGCGGCAGGCGATCCTGCTGGCCACCGGCTCGGAAGTGGCTGTCGCCATGGAAGCGCGCGACCTTCTGCAGGCGCAGGGCATCGCCACGCGGGTTGTCTCCATGCCCTGCTGGGAACTTTTCGAGCAACAGGATGACGCCTATCGCCGCCGCGTATTGCCCGGCGGGCCGGTGCGGGTGGCCGTGGAAGCCGCGATACGCTTCGGCTGGGATCGCTGGCTTTTCGGTGAGCGCGGACGGCGGGAGAAATCGGGTTTTGTCGGCATGCATGATTTCGGCGCCTCCGCCCCGGCGGCGACGCTCTACAAGGAATTCGGTATCACACCCGAGGCCGTGGCGGAAAAAGTGCAATCGCTGCTCTGATGCGCCGGATGCGGGGTGAAAGGATGATGCCTTCGCTCCGGTTTCCGTTTGACCTACGCACCCTGCGGCGGCTTCCGCCCTTGTTCCTGCGCGCTCTGGGCATGATCGCGGCGCTCGCGATTATGACAGCCTGCAATGGCGGGCCCTTCGCGCCGATCACCATGTCACGCATGACCGATGCTGATGCCTACGCCATCGCCTTTCTCGATCAGTTGCAGCCGCGCAGCTTTGCCACGGGTCGCGAGTTCTGTGGCCTGTTGGGGCGTGACGCCTCAGGCGCAGTGCGCGCCACCGCGCCGGTGATGGGCCATCGCGAACATTGCACACCCGGCCGTGCGCCCGAGAACTTCAACACCTTCGCCAGCTATCACACCCACGGCGCCTTCCATGCGGATATCGACAGCGAGGTGCCGTCGGCCTTTGATCTCGTGGCAGACCGTGAGGAAGGTGTGATCGGCTATATCAGCACACCGGGAGGCCGCGTCTGGCGCAGTGCGCAGGGCCGCGCCCGGCTGCTCTGCGGGCCGGGCTGCATCGCTGCAGATCCCGCCTACCGGCCCGCTGCCCATGCGCCCATCGCGCCGCGCTACACTGCCGACGAGCTGCGCCGCCGGGAACGCGGAATCTGACGCAAGGCGCGGCTCAGCAGGCGCGCAAGGCCCACATGGCGAGGAAGGGTCTTTCCCCTGAGCGCATCGCGTGCCGAATGCCGGGCGGGTTGTAGAATGTACCGCCCATGCCGGGGGTGAACCAGCCGCGCCCTTCCTGAAAGAAATCCCCGTCGCTCAGCGCCAGATAGGTTTCTTCGGGCGGATGTGTGTGATCAGGATAGCGCACCTTAGGTGCCATGAGCGACATTCCCAGCCAGACCGATTGGTGCCGCAACAATCCGCCGGGGCCCACGATCATCGTGTTGGCATGCCCGCCCCGATAGGCGGCATTGGCGCCGGGCGCATCGCCCGTGCGCTCATACCATGTCAGATCGGGCTCCAGCGCACGAAAGGCCTCGACCAGGGCGCGCAGCGCCGCATCTTCGAACCGTTCGGGCGCGGATGCCGTCTCGAGATGGATGCAGGCCGGCAGCCGTTTGGCCTGCCCGAGACGCAACACCGGATCGTCCGACAGCGCGTCCTGCAGGGTTTCGAAAATGGCCCGGGTCGAGCGTTGCGCACCGGGTGCCTCGACATGGCTGAGGAAGGCGGCGTCCGCCGCGTTCACCAGCGCCTGCAACCGCTCGAAACTCATCGTGTGCCTTGCCCGGCGCGGGCGGGTCGCATTGTTTCCATGGGGGTCATCGGGGCCTCCTTGCTGCATCGCTTGCAACAAGCCATACCCCCGGTCCGCACCCGCCCGCCACCCTCCTTTTGCGCAAACGGTTATCGCTACCGGAAGTTTTTGCCCTTCCCCCCGCTGCGCTGCGGGCCTAAGAGGCCTCGAATTCGACTGTTTTTCAGGAGACGCGCGATGACCATCAAAGTCGGCATCAACGGGTTTGGCCGGATCGGCCGCTGCACATTGGCGCATATCGCCGCCTCGGGCCGCGAGGATATCGAAGTCATCAAGGTCAATGCCACCGGACCGCTGGAAACCGCCGCGCATCTCATCAGATACGATTCCGTGCATGGCCGCTTCCCCGGTGAGATCACCCTGGGCGAAGGCACTATGGACCTGGGCCGCGGGCCCATGACCATGTTCTCCACCTATGACATGGCCGCGCTCGACTGGTCGGGTTGCGATGTGGTGCTGGAATGCACCGGCAAGTTCAACGATGGCAAGAAGGCCGTCACGCATCTCGAGCGGGGGGCGGGCAAGGTGCTGCTTTCCGCCCCCGGCAAGAACGTGGATCGCACGGTCGTCTTCGGTGTCAATGACGGCGACATGCAGCCCGGCGAGCGGATGATCTCCAACGGCTCCTGCACCACCAATTGCCTTGCCCCCGTGGCCAAGGTGCTGCTGGACGCTTTCGGCATCGAGAGCGGCATCATGACCACGATCCATGCCTATACCGGCGATCAGCCCACGCTCGACCGCCGCCACAACGATCTCTACCGCGCGCGCGCGGCCGCCCTGTCGATGATCCCCACCTCCACCGGGGCCGCCAGGGCTTTGGGCGAGGTGCTGCCCGCCCTCAAGGGCAGGCTCGACGGATCGGCCATCCGTGTGCCCACGCCGAATGTCTCGGCGGTGGACCTGACCATCGTGGCGGGGCGAGACGTCACCGAAGCGGAGGTCAATGCCGCGATGGAGGCGGCCGCCAACGGTCCCATGAAGGGCGTGCTGGGCTATGATCCGGAGCCGAAAGTGTCGGTCGATTTCAATCATACCGAGGAAAGCTCGATCTTCGCCCCGGCACAGACCAAAGTGATCGGCGGGCGGCTTGTGCGGGTGCTCGCCTGGTATGACAATGAATGGGGGTTTTCGTGTCGCATGGCCGATATGGCCGTGGCCATGGGCAGGCTGGGCTGACCCCGTCATCTTGTGCTCGCGCCGACACTCGGTCATGTAGGGGTAGACCGCTTCCAATCGGACTGGCCCCGGTATGACAAATACGCTTGCCCTCAGCCTCGGCGCGCTCATCCTGGGGCTTCTGGCCCTTGACTACGCGCTCCATGACTGGACCTATCTGCTCTTTCTGGGCGGAAAGTTGATCGACCTCATCGAGTGGCTCGCCTTCTGGCGGTGAAGCGGCCTCAGCCCAGCTTCGCCGCCATCGCCGCCTTCACCGGCCGCGTGACGAATTTCGAGATATCACCATCGAGCCGGGCGATTTCCTTGACCAGCTTGCTCGCAATGGCCTGGTGATTGGCGTCGGCCATCAGAAAAACCGTCTCCACCTTGTCATCGAGAGCGCGGTTCATGCCCACCATCTGGAACTCGTATTCGAAATCCGCCACCGCCCGCAGCCCGCGGATGATGATCTGCGCCCCTACATCCTTGGCGCAATCGATCAACAGGTTCTCGAAAGGATGCGCCACGATCTCCGTGCCGGTCTGCGCGGTCAGCGCAGCCGCCTCCGCCTCGATCATCGCCACGCGTTCCTCGAGGGTGAACATCGGCCCCTTGTCGCGATTGATCGCCACACCGATCACAAGCCTGTCGACCAGCGCCGCAGCACGCCGGATGATATCGATATGGCCCAGCGTGATCGGATCGAACGTGCCGGGATAAAGCCCGATGCGCATTTTCTGGAGGCTCCCTTTTTCTGGTGGTGCAGCCGCGCGGGGCAATCAGAACGAGACAGGCGCGGGCGTGTTTCTTCTTGGCGAAAATACCCATGCCCACAGGTTGCAATCCCGCGTGGCCTTTCAGGTCAGGCGCTATGGTGTC
This sequence comes from Roseovarius sp., assembly GCA_007125415.1. Classification (GTDB taxonomy): domain Bacteria; phylum Pseudomonadota; class Alphaproteobacteria; order Rhodobacterales; family Rhodobacteraceae; genus Roseovarius. Next base: position 3,065 of record SLDH01000249.1, on the reverse strand, counting down.
AGTATCCCATGATCATGCCTTCGAGCGCGGTTTTCTCCATGGAGAGTTCATCCAGTCGCGCCTTGACCACATCCCCGATCGTGACAATGCCCACCAGCTTGCCCTCTTCCACCACCGGCATATGGCGAAACCGGCCCTCGGTCATACGCGCCAGAACAGCATCCGAGCTGTCCTGAACCGAACAGCAGACCGGATTATGCGTCATCATCTGATCAATTGTCTCACTCAGGCAACTGGGGCCGCGCACCGCGAGAGAACGGACGATATCGCGCTCCGACAGGATGCCTTCGGCGCGCTCGCCCGTGCTCGAGACGACGAGGCCACCAATGCGGCGCTCCGCCAGGATATCGGCAGCCTCCCTGACCGACGTTCCCGGCTTGATCGTAATCACGGCACTGTTGCCTTTCGCCTGCAGGATTTGCTTGACCAGCATGGGATGTCCCTCCTTCTTCGTTTGCCTCAAAGGTCCGCCAAAGGCACGCCCCTGTCAAGAGAGCGCTTCGAGCCGTGCCAGTTCGGTCCGGAGCCCCTCGACAAGGAGCATGCAGAAGCGGTTCTGCCGCTCGAGCCGGCGGTCATCGGCGTGGCGTACGAGGTAGAAGCTGCGCGTCAGGCCGAAACTGTCTTCCAGCACCTTGCGAAGATCCGGCAGAAAGGGCAGCGCGAAATCATGCACGACGCCCACACCCCCACCCTGATGCACCCAGTTGGCCTGCACCGAGACGGAGTTCGAGGCGAGGTTCACCCGCTCCACCCCGGCTTCGGTGAGATAATCCAGTTCCTTGTCGAAGATCATGTCCGGGATATAGCCGACAATACGATGCGCCTTGAGGTCCTCGAGAGTGGTGATGGGGCCACAGGCGTGCAGATATCGCACACTGGCGGCCAGGTGAAGCCGGTAGTCGCTGATCTTCTGAACGCTGAGGCGTCCGGCGCTGGGCGGGCTGACAGCCAGCACCATATCCGCCTCCCGCCGCGTGAGGTTGAACACACGCGGCAGTGCCACGATCTGCACATCCAGATCCGGGTTGTCCCGGGCGATCTGCGCGCAGACCTGCGGCAGAAGATAGTTCGCGGCACCATCCGGCGCGCCGATGCGGAACTGACCGGTCAGACCGCCCGTCCGCGCGCCTGGCTCCCCCTGCCCGTCCATCGCATCCGCCGCCTCCTGCAGCGCCTGTTCGGCACGCTCGGCATGAACCAGCAGCCGCTGACCGGCATCGCTCAGGGCATAGCCCATCGGGGATTTCAGGAAGAGCGGCGTGTCGTAGGCCGCCTCCAGCCGCGCGACACGGCGCCCCACCGTGGCGGGGTCCACCTTGAGCACCCGACCCGCCCCCGAAAGACTTTCGGCGCGCGCCACCGCCAGAAACACCTTCAGATCATCCCATTGCGCGCCCATGCGTAAGCCTTTGCGAATTTGCAAATCAACTTTGGGATATTGCCTCTACTTAGATAAATTTTGCAATGCTAGACTACGCCAAACCCATCTCAGGGAGGACCCCATGCAAGAATTGACCCATTTCATTGACGGCGCGCTCGCCAAAGGCTCCTCAGGCCGCTTCTCGGACGTCTTCAATCCGGCAACGGGCGAGGTACAGGCGAAACTGCCGATCGCCACGAAGGATGAAACCGATGATGCCGTGGGCCGCGCAGCGGCCGCGCAACCCGCCTGGGGGGCGATGAACCCGCAGAAGCGGGCCCGCGTGATGATGGCCATGGTCGGCCTCATCAATCGCGATATGGACAAATTGGCCGAGGCGTTGAGTCGCGAGCATGGCAAGACGCTGCCCGATGCGCGCGGCGACCTGCAGCGCGGGCTGGAAGTGATCGAATATTGCATCGCCGCCCCGCAGATGCTGAAGGGCGAATATACCGATAACGCCGGGCCGGGGATCGATCTCTATTCCATGCGCCAGCCGCTGGGTGTGGTGGCCGCGATCATGCCCTTCAACTTTCCCGCGATGATGCCGCTGTGGCATGTGGGCCCGGCGCTGGCCTGCGGCAACGCCGTGGTGCTGAAACCTTCCGAGCGTGACCCCTCGGTGCCGCTGATGCTGGCCGAGCTCTTTGTCGAGGCGGGCCTGCCGGCGGGCTGCTTTCAGGTGATCAATGGCGACAAGGAGGCGGTGGATGCGCTTCTCGACAACGAGACCATTGCGGCCGTGTCCTTCGTGGGCTCAACGCCGGTAGCCCAGTACATCTACGCCCGCGCCTGCGCGAACGGCAAGCGCGCGCAATGTTTCGGCGGGGCCAAGAACCACCTGATCGTCATGCCCGACGCGGATATGGATCAGGCCGCCGATGCGCTGATCGGCGCGGGCTATGGCGCAGCCGGTGAGCGGTGCATGGCCGTGTCCGTCGCCGTCCCTGTGGGTGAGGAAACGGCGGACCGTCTGATCGAAAAACTGGTGCCACGCATCGAGAAACTGCGCGTCGCCCCCTATACGGATGGCGATGACGTGGATTTCGGCCCCGTCGTCACGCGCGAAGCCAAGGAACGGATTCTCGGTCTCATCGACAAGGGCGTGGAGGAAGGCGCGAAGCTCGTGGTGGATAACCGCGATTTCTCGCTTCAGGGCTATGAGAACGGCTTTTTCGTCGGCCCGCATCTTTTCGACCATGTCACCCCGGATATGGAAATCTACAAACAGGAGATTTTCGGCCCTGTCCTGAGCACGGTGCGTGCGGGCAGTTACGAGGAAGCCCTCAAGCTGGCCATGGACCATGAATACGGCAATGGCACCGCGATCTTCACGCGCGATGGCGATGCCGCGCGCAACTTCGCCCATCGCGTCAATGTGGGCATGGTGGGCATCAACGTGCCGATCCCGGTGCCGCTGGCCTACCACACCTTCGGCGGCTGGAAGAAATCCATGTTCGGCGATCTCAATCAGCATGGGCCTGACAGCTTCAAGTTCTACTCGCGCACCAAGACGGTCACTTCACGCTGGCCGAGCGGGATCAAGGAAGGCGGCGAGTTCAACTTCAAGGCGATGGACTGAGCCGGGATGCATTTCCTTGAAGGAAATGCATCAGGAATTTTCCAAAAATTCCTGCGCCCC
>SLDH01000043.1 GCA_007125415.1 Roseovarius sp. | reverse complement strand
GTATCATGCCGATCTCCTGGGCGGCATACTTGCGCGTCTGACCGGATACCGGCGTGTCTTCTGGGGCATTCGCCACACGCGCCTGGTGCCTGGTCAAAGCGCGCGCGCGACCGTGTGGGTCGCACGAATTTGTGCGCATCTGTCCCGCTTCGTACCAGAGCGTATCATTTGTTGCGCGGAGGCTGCACGGAAGGTTCATGCCGACATGGGGTATGACGAGACCCGGATGCTCGTCGTCCCTAACGGCTACGATACGGCACGCTTTTCTCCGGATCCCGGGGCCGGGCGGAAGCTGCGTGCAGAGCTTTCGATGCCGGATGATGTACCGGTGATCGGATATGTTGCACGCTATAATCCGCAAAAAGATCACAAAACACTTCTGGCTGCGTTGGTATTGTTGAAGCAGCAAGGGCAGTGCCCGTACTGTCTTTTGGTCGGTACGGGCGTAGACCAGAACAATACCGCGCTCACCGAGCGCATCGCTGCTCTCGGGTTGTCGCCTTTCATATACTTGCTCGGGCGCCGCAACGACATTCCCGCTATCATGAATGCGATCGACATACATGTGATGTCATCGTCATTCGGCGAGGCCTTTCCTAACGTCCTCGCAGAGGCGATGGCTTGCGGAACCCCATGCGTGGCGACTGATATCGGTGATGCGGCGGCAATCCTCGGCGAAACAGGCCGGATCGTGCCCCCAGGCGATGCAGCGGGGCTTGCCGAGGCGATTGCAGCGCTCCTGAATGAACGGCGGCACGAGGCGGATTGGGACGCGAGGTGTCGGGCCGCACGCGATCACATCTCCGGAGCCTTTTCGATGGAAGCAATGCTCGCAGGGTTCAACGCCGCCTGGCGCGCCCGGACGCCCCCGTGAGGCATTCTGAAAGATGTATTTCCGGAAGGTGACTGCCCGACGGCCCGCTTCCAAAGCCGGGGCTCCAAACAGGTCGTGACGATCCTACGCGGCCCAATCATGCGCCGGAGTGACCCTTGGCTCACAGCACCCGGCTCGAGTCCCTGAGACCTGATGGCCTTTCGATCGGGGCTCTGGAGACCTCCCTCGCATCGGCGCTCATGCAGACCGCTTCCGATTCCGGAAGCAGATCGAACAGGTGCGCCCGGGCCGCCGCATCGTCAACATGGGTGAGCGCGGTTTCGAGTTCGGCCAGGCCGCGCTCCAGTATAGTCTCCTCCGCGAGCAACGGTGAAGCCACGAAGACACCGTCCACCCCCGACGGCTGCGGGTTCTCAGTCGGGTCGAATAACTCCTCGAACAGCTTCTCTCCGGGGCGCAGGCCGGTAAATCGGATTTCGATGTCCTGATCGGGGCGCAGGCCCGCAAGTACGATCATGCTGCGGGCCAGATCGAGGATGCGCACCGGCTCGCCCATATCCAGTACCATGATACGCCCACGCGCCCGACGCTGCTCGATCCCTGCGGCAGCCGCCTGCAGAACGAGCTGCGTCGCTTCCGGGATCGTCATGAAATAGCGCTTCATCTCTGGATGCGTTACAGTCACCGGACCACCGGCGAGGATCTGTCGGCGGAACAATGGCACGACCGAGCCCGTCGAACCGAGGACGTTGCCGAAGCGCACGGTGACAAAGCGTGTCTTCGATGCCGAGACGTCTCGTGCCTGGCAGTATAGCTCAGCCACGCGTTTAGATGCGCCCATCGTGCTGGTGGGGCGAATGGCCTTGTCGGTCGAAATCATCACGAAGGCATCGACGCCCGCCTCGACTGCCGCATCCGCGATGTTGCGCGTGCCGAACACGTTCGTCGCAATCCCTTCGCAGGAATTCGCTTCCATCAAAGGTACGTGTTTGCGCGCAGCCGCATGAAAAACGACCGAAGGCTTTTCCCCTGATACCAACTGTCGTATCCGACCGGCATCGCGGACATCAGCCAGCACGGCTGAGCGTGAAAGCTCCGGAAAGTCCCGCGCTATCTCATGGTCGATCTCGTAGAGCGCATATTCCGACAGATCGACGAGAACGAGCCGCTGCGGGCCGTGCCGTGCCACCTGGCGGGTAATTTCAGCGCCGATGCTGCCGCCGGCTCCGGTGATGAGAATCACGCGATTGCGGATCATGGATGCGATATTGTCCATCGCCAGCTTGACGCTTGGGCGGCTGAGCAGGTCTTCGAGTGTCAGTTCTGCAAGATCAGGCTCCGTACCAGTGAGCGGCCTCGTGGCGACACGGCGCAAAGGAAGTTGCAGTTCGGTCGCTGTCTGAAGCAGTGCCGACCAGTCTCCCGAGAAGCTCGGTGAGGCCAGCACGAGTGCATTGATGCTGATGCCCGCCCGAGCCATTCGCGGAACTATGTCCGAGAGTTCTCCGACGTCACCAACCACCGGGACACCCCGGACACGTCGCCCGCTCTTGCCCGGCTTGGTGTCGACAATACCGTGAACGCGGTAGCGCGTGCTGTTTTCGAGACCGTAGCTGCGAATGACCTGGTCTGCATCGCTGACTGTGCCGACGATCAGGATGTCCTCGCGGGGGCGATCCGCCAGATCACGCGGTCTTATCCGCGTCAATCCACCATCCTTGAAGGCACGATAGGCAAGCCGGGGGGCGCCAATGAGAACGATCATCACGAACCAGGTGATCGGGAGCGCCGTTCGCGGAAACCCTTCAAGACGCGTAATGCTGAAGAGCAGCAGAAAATACACCACGATCGCAATGCTCGAGCCGAGTACGATAGTCCGCAAATCAGTGATCGACGCAAAGCGCCACATGCCCCGCCCGAGGCCGAATATCTGGAAAACCACAAAGCAGGTGACAGCAAACAGAAGCAGCCACAGCCAAAGCTGATCGACCTGCCAGACATCGTCGCCATAGCGTGCGATCAATGCGGTCAGCAAAGCACAAACCGCCATGACGACATCATGGCCGGATGCGAGCAGGTTTTTCCAGGAGAGGGGCGCCTTTACCCCGACAATACGCATTTCGACCGATTCCCGCTTGCCAGTACGTTGGTTGCACTATCACGCGGGTCGGGAAGCGTAAAGCTGGCAACCCCGGGACGCCTGCTATTGCATGGGCGGGACTCTCACGTGGGCGTGTCGGCGGAATCAGGCAGGCAACCTGCCGGACGCGATATCTTTTCGCCCCAATGCCGCGAGCCCTTCCCGCGTCGTCTGTGCCGGCTCCCAGCCCGTTGCGGCGAGGGCCGTCGGCGTGAGGACGAGTGATCCCGCCAGACGCTCCACCATCTCCGCCTTGCCGCCGAGGCGCAATGCCGTTCCCAGCAGGAGCGGTGGCACCGGGATCAGTCCGGGGTTGCGTCCGAGGTCCGCGCGATAGGCGGTGATGATTTCCGCAAGCGGAACCGGCTCCGGATCGCTGACCAGAAAGGCACGGTTCGGGGGCCCGTTCAGCGTTATGACATGTGCGACCGCGCCGGCGAGCGTCTCAAGCCCCACCAGCGAGCGCCTGGCCCGGAAGGCGCCGAACGGCAGGGGCCAGGGTTTGCGCGCGAGGTTGAACAGAGCTGCCAGATTGCCCTCCACGTCCGTTCCGTAAACCAGAGCCGGGCGCACGGCGGCAAACGG
>SLDH01000164.1 GCA_007125415.1 Roseovarius sp. | reverse complement strand
CACTGAATACGCCCCATCTCGCGCGCCATTTTCTGCAAAATCATCCTGCAACCGTCTCAATTCATGGATAAAATCCGTGGCCACATGCAAGGCGTTGGTGAATTGCGGGGCCATCGCCGAATGCCCGGACTGCCCATGGCACACGGCCCGCAGCGCCGCCTTGCCCTTGTGACCGATGGCCACCTGCATTTCAGTGGGCTCACCTACGAAACAGGCCCGTGGCTGACCGATCAGCGGGACCAGCCGCTCAAGCATCTCACGGATGCCGATACAGCCGATCTCTTCATCATAGGAAAGAACGATACGCAAAGGCTCCTTGAGCCTCGCCTGTGCCGCCCGATCCGCAAGCGCCAGCACACTGGCGACATAGCCTTTCATGTCGGTGGTGCCGCGCCCGTAATAGCGGCCATCCACTTCGCGCAGGACAAAGGGATCATGCGTCCACACCTGCCCCTCGACCGGCACGACATCGGTATGCGCCGACAAGAGAATGCCCCGCGCCTCGGCCGGTCCCAGCGTCGCGATGATACCGGCACGGCTGCCTGTGGGCTCCGCCAGACGTGTCACCGCAAAGCCGCGCGCGCGCAGGTAATCCTCAACGAAAGCCACAAGCTCCAGATTGCTGGTCTTGGGCAGCGTCGGAAAAGCGACCAGCCGCTCCAGAAGGCGCAGGGTTTCGCTCATTTTGCAGACACCTTGTGTGTGGCGCCCGCGAACGTGAAATAGTCCGGCAGCAACCCGGCAATGAAGCGAAAGGCGACACGGCAAGCCTGATCCCGGTCAAAAGCGTCCGGATGCAGAAGGTAATCGTTCCACATCCCTTCGAGCAAGGCGATCAGGCCATCGGTCGCGTCGCGCGCAACCAACTCGGCATCAGGCGTCCCCTGCTCACGCAACATCGGCAGGAAAGCCTCCAGGATGATCGTTCGCATCCTTTCGTCGCGCGTGTCGTTGAGGCGGCGGAATACCTCGCGCTCGCGTGCCTCGCCGCGGAAGGCGTACCAGATACTGATATAACGGCGATTCAGCACGTTTTCTGACAGATCACTGCGTATAACCGCATCGATCGTTTCCTGCGGGCTCGGCCCGGCCTGCCTCAAAAGCACTGCAAGCTCATCGTAATAGATCTCGTTGGCGCGCTCTATGGCTGCTTTGAGCAGATTGTCCTTGGTTTCGAAATGCAGATGGATCATCCCGCGAGAGAGGCCGGCGCGCGCAATGATCTCGCTGACCGAACTGCGGGCGATGCCCAGTTCAGCCACGCAATCCAGCGTCGCCTCCACCAGCGCCTCACGATTCCTTTCGCGCAACTGGCTGCGCCTGTCAGAACCCCTGTTGTCGGAAATCTTGTTCATCCCAGGCCCATGATACCACCACACCGCGGCACGCCGGAATTCTGTTGACAGGCGCGCCTTCGTCGGAGCATGTTAAATGGACGTTTGTCCATTTGCAATGGAAATGAGTCACCCGCCCGTCGCCACACCTCAAGGTAGGAACATGCTCATGCTCGACGCAACCCGATATGCCACACTCTTCGAGCCCGTTAGAATCGGCCCCGTCACGGCCCCCAACCGCTTCTACCAGGTGCCCCATTGCAACGGGATGGGCCATGTGCGCCCGCGCGCCGAGGCGGCGATGCGCGGCATGAAGGCCGAAGGCGGATGGGGTGTTGTCTGCACGCAGGAGGTGGAGATCCATCCCACCTGCGATCTTTCACCCGCCGCCGAAGGGCGCATCTGGGATGATCGCGACCTGCCCTATCTGGCTCTGACGACCGAGGCAATTCACGAACATGGCAGTCTTGCAGGCATGGAGCTTGCTCATAATGGCAGCCATGCGGCCAACCAGTTTACGCGCGCCCCCGCGCTGGGGCCATCGCATATCTCCAACGCCAACGGAAATCCGCGTCAGGCCAGGCAGATGGATCGCGAAGATATCCGCAATCTGCGCCGCTGGCATGCGGAGGCCACGCGCCGCGCCCTCAAGGCGGGCTTTGACATCATCTATGTCTATGCCGGGCATCACATGACCACCGCGCATCAGTTCCTGCTGCCGCGCTACAATGACCGGATGGATGAATATGGCGGCAGTCTCGAAAACCGCGTGCGCCTCACGCGCGAACTCTTGGAGGATACGCTGGAGATCTGCGAGGGCAAGGCCGGTGTCGCCTTTCGCTTTGCCGTGGACGAGATGCTGGGTGCAGATGGCATGCAGGCCGCCGAGGAAGGCCGCGGCGTGGTCGAATTGCTGGCCGATCTGCCCGACCTTTGGGACGTGAATGTTGCAGGTTGGGAGAATGACAGTCTGACCACGCGCTTCGAGCCGCAGGATGGGTTCCAGATGCCCTATATCGACTTCGTCAAACAGGTGACCGAGAAGCCTGTGGTCGGCACCGGGCGGCTGACATCGCCCGACATGATGCTCGGGCTGGTGAGCAAGGGCGTGCTCGATTTCATTGGCTCCGCACGCCCCTCCATTGCCGATCCGTTCCTGCCTGCAAAAATCCGCGACGGACGGATCGAGGAGATCCGCGAATGCATCGGCTGCAATATCTGCGTGGCTGCCGACAATCAGAACGTGCCGATCCGCTGCACCCAGAACCCCACAATGGGTGAAGAATGGCGGCGTGGCTGGCACCCCGAAACAATCGCCGCGAAGGGCAAGCAGGATGCCGCGCTGGTGGTCGGCGCGGGCCCCGCGGGGCTCGAATGCGCGATGCAACTGGCGCGGCGCGGCTATCACGTGACGCTGGCCGACCGCGCGGCGGAGCCCGGCGGCCGCGTTCTGGCCGAAGCGGCCCTGCCCGGCCTCTCGGCGTGGAAGCGCGTGGCCGATCACCGGATTTATGATCTGCAGCAACGTGCCAATGTGGATCTCTACATGAGCAGCGGTCTCGATGCAGATCAGGTGATCGAGCTTGGCATTCCCAATGTCTTCGTGGCCACCGGCGCGCGCTGGCGCCGCGACGGGCGGGGGCGCTCGATGATGACTGGCGTTCCGATCGAGGACGGCGCTCAGATTCTGACACCCCATGACATTTTCGCCGGCGCGAAACCGGACGAGGGTCCGGTTCTCATCTATGATGACGATCAGGGCTATCTCGCGGGTGTCCTTGCAGAACATCTGGCAAGGGCCGGACATGCGGTGACCTTTGTGACACCTGCAAGCGCTGTTTCCCCCTTCACCGACTACACGCTCGAGCAGCACCGCGTGCAGGCGCGCCTGCTGGAGCTGGGGGTGACGCTGCATCTGTCCCATGTGCTGAGCCATGTGGCGCCGGGGGTGGCAAATATTGCCTGTGGCTTTACCGGACGCGAAACAGAGGTGGCAGCCGCCTCGGCCCTGCTGGTGACCGAGCGCGCCCCCGAAACCGCGCTTTTCGATGCGTTGAAGGCGAGCGAAAGAGCCTTCAACCACCTTGAGCTTCTCGGCGATGCGCTTGTCCCCGGCCTCATCGCCGATGCCGTATGGTGCGGGCATCTTTCCGCGCGCAATTTCGAACGGGATCCGTCAGCGATCGAGGCTGACTGGTTCCGACGGGAAATCGTCGATCTCAAACAGGAGGCATGACCAT
>SLDH01000298.1 GCA_007125415.1 Roseovarius sp. | reverse complement strand
TGAAGGATATGGCGAGACTGAGCGATCAGGATTTGCCGGACGACCAACGCGCAGCCGATCTGTCCGAAGCTCCGGCCGATACCGAAACACGGGAGCGCAGCGGGCTTCTGGGGATGCTCTCGAATGTTACAGGCACGCTCTCCGCCGGCGCGTCGCAGGATGTCATCACCGATGAAGTCGCCCCCGGCACGACAGTGCCCTATGGCAGCGTCGCGCGGGTTTGCGGCATGCCCGCACGGGAGATGGGCAGGAAGATCGCGCAATATCCCGAAAGCCGCCCGCGCCACATCATCTATGACAGCGAGCCGGGCAACACTGCGCCGCACAGCTTCTACGTGACCGGTTTCGATGATGGCTGTGCGCGGCAGTTCACCGCCTCCATGGCCATGTTCGGCCCCATCGCGCTGCATGAGCAACTGCGCTATGGCCTGCCCGCTGAGGTGCAGCCCTATAGCGATACCGACGAGGCGTATGAGACGATCAAATCTCGGGCCTGCGGTGTGCCCCATGGCGCACCCTGTGGCGCGCGGCTGAGGCGGCTCGAGCGTGATACGGTGTTTGTCAGCGTCTATGAGCGGTTCGGCGGCAACTCATCCTGGAAGAGCCTGCTTTTGCATGACGGCGCGGTGATCGCGGTGGACAAGAAAGGCGGTTGATCGCCGCCGCGATGGTGCGCGCGTCAGTATCAGTAATGCGGAGGGCGTTCATCGCCCAGAACGATGCCGCCGTTTGCCTCGGCCTCACGCGCGCCTTCGCGCTCCATCAGCCGGGCCACCCGGCGGGTCAGCACCTCGATCTCGCGCTCCTGCCGGGCAACGATATCGGATAGCTCGTCCACCGTGCGCGAAAGATGCGCCATATGTTCTTCCAGCCGGCTCATGGGCTGCGTTTATGGGCTGTCCGCGCGCGCGTCAATCGCTCGTCTGGAGTGCTTACCGATCAGGTTGGATCACCCCCGCCTGCTTCTTGCCCCTGCGCGGAGCGAAGGCCGCAGGCCGCCGCGCATCGCTGGGCCGCCCCGTCGCACCGGAGGTGCGCCTTTGGGGATCGGCACGCCTTCGGCGTGACGGCCCGGTGATTTGGCAGTCGCAAGCGCGCCGGTCATAGGGCTTGCGGAGGGGGCACAATAAAACGCTGTCGAACAACTGCCGGATCGCCGCGCCGCGGCCCAGCAATGCGCGGCTTGGTGCAGGTTGCCTCAGGTTGATCGCGATTGCCTCAAGAACCTCCTGTGATGCTTAGCTGATGCCCGCTTGCCCCCATCCGCCCCTTCGGCTAGACCGCCGGGCGAATGAGCCCGAGGACAGCGCGCCATGGCCAAAACCAGAAAACTTCCCCGCCCCAAGGCCGAAACGCCAAAGGGCTTTCGCGACTATTTCGGCGCGGAGGTGACGGAGCGCGCCGAGATGCTTTCGAAGATCGCCGGGGTCTATCATCGCTACGGGTTCGAGGCGCTGGAATCGAGTGCGGTGGAGACGGTGGAGGCTTTGGGCAAGTTCCTGCCCGATGTGGACCGCCCCAATGAAGGCGTCTTTGCATGGCAGGACGAGGACGAGAAATGGCTCGCCCTGCGCTATGACCTGACCGCACCGCTGGCCCGCGTCTACGCCCAGCACCGCAACGATCTGCCCACCCCTTACCGCCGCTATGCGATGGGCCCGGTCTGGCGCAACGAAAAGCCGGGACCGGGGCGGTTCCGGCAGTTCTATCAATGTGATGCGGATACGGTCGGCACCGCCAGCATGGCCGCCGATGCCGAGATCTGTGCCATGCTCGCCGACACGCTGGAAGCTGTGGGGATCGAACGCGGGGATTATGTGATCCGGGTGAATAACCGCAAGGTGTTGAATGGTGTTTTGGAAGTCGCCGGAATACCTGAAGACGATGAAAAAAAACGCGGCATAGTGCTGCGTGCTATAGATAAGATTGACCGCTTGGGACCGGAAGGTGTTCGAGCGCTTTTGGGCGCAGGTCGGAAAGATGAAAGCGGCGATGTTACGGAGGGCGCTGGCCTAGACCATGGCGCCATTTCGATGATCCTTGCTTTTGCAATGCCTGATGCCGCGCAAAGCGGTTTCAAAATGGAAAGTGAGCGCGGAGAAACTCTTGATCTCAGCTTGCGCGACATTCTTGAGCACTCGGAAGCCGGAAGAGAAGGTCTAGAGGAACTTGACCATATCATAGGATTAGTCCGAGCGCAGGGCTACGATGAAGACCGTATCCGAATGGATACATCAGTCGTGCGCGGCCTCGGCTACTACACCGGCCCCGTGTTCGAGGCGGAACTCACTTTCGAGATCCTCGACGAAAAAGGCCGCCCGCGCCAGTTCGGCTCGGTCGCGGGGGGCGGGCGCTATGATGATCTGGTCAAGCGCTTCACCGGGCAGGCCGTGCCCGCCACCGGCGTCAGCATCGGGGTGGACCGCCTGCTTGCGGCGCTGCACGCAAAAGGGCGGATGGGCCGCACCGCACAGGGTCCCGTGGTCGTCACCGTGATGGACCGCGCGCGCATGGCCGAGTATCAGGCGATGGTGGGTGAATTGCGGCAGGCGGGCATCCGCGCCGAGGTCTATCTTGGCAATCCGAAGAATTTCGGCAACCAGCTCAAATACGCCGACAGGCGCGGCAGCCCCGCCGCCATCATAGCAGGCAGCGAAGAATTCGAGCGCGGCGTCGTGCAGATCAAGGATCTCATCCTCGGCGCACAGATCGCCGAGAACGCGACGCTCGAGGAATGGAAAGAGCGCCCCAGCCAGGTCGAAGTGCCCCGCGCCGAGCTTGTGGCACGGCTGCGCGCCATGATCGACGGACAGGGCTGATGCCTGCGCCGGACCGCGCCGCGATCCGCGCCGAGGCCATGCGGCTGCGCGCCATGATCGAGGCAGTGGGTGCGCAGGTGGTCGAAACCCCGGTTCTGCAACCCGCCGAGGCGCTGCTCGATCTCTATGGTGAGGATATCCGCGCGCGCGCCTATGTTACGTCGGATGCGCTGCGGGGCGAGCAGATGCTGCGCCCCGATTTCACCGTGCCGGTGGTGCAGATGCACATGGCAAGCGGCGCGGAGCCTGCGCGCTATACCTATGCGGGCGAGGTGTTCCGCCGTCAGGAAAATGACCCTGATCGCGCCAATGAATACATGCAGGTGGGTTACGAGATTTTCGCCCGCACAGAGCCCGAAGCTGCGGAGGCGGAGGTTTTCGCCTTCATCTTCGACGCGCTGAAACCCTTGGGCCTGCGCGCCGCCACGGGCGATATCGGCATTCTCGCCGCGGCTGTCGCCGGGCTGCAGACAAGCGAGCGGCGCAAGCAGGCGCTCTTGCGCCATATCTGGCGGCCGCGCCGCTTTCGCGCGCTCATTGACCGATTCTCGGGGCGCGCACCGCTTCCCGAAAGCCGCGCCGCACTTCTGGCCGACCCTGATCCGATGGCCCGCGCCACACCGATGATCGGGGCGCGCCGCGCGGATGAGATCGCCGCACGCATCGAGGCACTGCGCGAGGACGCGGCCATCGCGCCGCTTTCGGCGAATGAGGTCGCGCTCCTTGATGCCATGCTGAGCGTTCGCGAAACCTGCCCCTTCGCACTGGAACGGCTGCGCGATATCGCTGTCGACATGCCTGCCATCGGCCCCGCCGTGGCCCGGCTCGAAGCCCGGCTGGAGGCGCTGGAAGCACGCGGCATTCAGACTGCGACGCTCGATTTCGAAGCGTCATACGGGCGCACCCAGATGGAGTATTATGACGGTTTCGTCTTCGGCTTTCATGCGGAACACCGCCCCGATCTGCCCCCTGTCGCCTCGGGCGGGCGCTATGACGCGCTGACCCGGCGGCTGGGCGCGGGGCGTGAGATTCCGGCTGTGGGCGGCGTCATCCGCCCCGGTCTGGTGCTGGAACTGCGGGGGCGGGCATGAGCATAAAGCTGGGCGTGCCCTCCAAGGGCCGGTTGATGGAAAAGACGTTCGAATGGTTCGGAAAGCGCGGGATCAGCCTCGGGCGGGTCGGCGCCGAGCGGGAATATGCGGGCGTGGTGCGCGGCGCGGGCGATGTGGAGCTTGTCTTGCTCTCCGCCGGGGAAATACCGCGCGAACTGGCGGCAGGGCGGCTGCATCTGGGCGTGACCGGCGCGGATCTGATGCGCGAGACGCTGGCAGGATGGGACACCCTGGTATCCCCACTGGCCGAACTGGGCTTCGGCCATGCCGATCTGGTGATTGCGGTGCCGACCTGTTGGGTGGATGTGGATACGCTCGATGATCTCGATGCCGCCGCGGCGGCCTTTCGCATTGTGCATGGGGGCCGGCTGCGGATCGCCACGAAGTATCACCGTCTCGTGCGCGAGTTTCTGCGCGCCCAGGGCGTCGCGGATTACCGCCTTGTCGACAGTCAGGGTGCGACCGAAGGCACGGTCAAGAATGAAACGGCCGAGGCGATTGCCGATATCACCTCCAGCGGCGACACCCTGCGCGCCAATCATCTGAAAGTGCTCCACGACGGGCTGATCCTGCGCTCGCAAGCGACACTCTTCAAGGCACTCAATGTCGAAATGAGCGCGGCGGACCGCACCACCCGGGATGCGCTGATCCGTCGGCTTGGGATTGACTGACAGGGTCATGCGCTCGCGTACGAAACGCAATGCGTGCCGCGCACATCCGGCAGGGATCAGAAACGGAAGGTGCCACGCATCTGCACGGTGGTGGCGTCCACATCAATGCCGCTGCCATTGAAATTGTCGAACTCATGGTAGAGGATTTCCCCTCCAAGGGCGAAATTGTCCGTCAACATATGCTCATAGCCCGCGCCAATGACATAACCATCCTCCGATCCGAGGTTGTCTGTCTCGGCCTTGGCATAACCGACGGTCCCATAGGCAAGGCCCTGCCCGATCTTGTAGCCCGCACGCAGCTTGGCACGCCAGACCCCCTCCAGATCAACCCCGCCACCGAGGCCGATATCGGCGAAATCATAGTCGAGCCCGGCGCCAATCACCCAGTTGCCCAGATCGAAATCATATCCGGCGACCAACCCGCCGATGAGCCCGTTGCCGTCTATGCCGGAGACATCCGTGTCGACGAAGGCCCAGCCCAGCTGACCGCCCACATACGCCCCTGTCCAGTCGGGCGAAGCCGGTGCGACCGGCGCGGGAGCAGGGACCGGTGTCGGCTCCACTTCCACGGGTGACGTCTTGCCTGCGAGCGCTGGTCCCGACATCATGACGGCACCAAGGACAAGCGGGGTAAAGTGGATTTTCATGATGATCGCTCCTGCATTGTTCTGCGCGGGACGGACCTTAGTGCCGCCACCCGGTTGAGGTCAGAGATACGCGTCAAGAGGCGACCGTCAACGCGTGGCTTGCTCAAGACCGAACACGGCCTCGTGAGACGGTGGCTCTTTGCCTGCTCAGCCGCAGGCCCGTGCAGGATCGTGCCGAGACATGCGAGCTGACGGTCGCCTCACAGGCTCCGCCGTCATTGCCCTGTAGCCATTCGCTCGAAAAGCGCACAAGGTGAGACCACCCAAGAGAAGGAGATAAGGCTCAATGAAAGTCCGGTCCATCAAGGCGACGCCTGTGAATATCCCCTTCGTGGCCCCCTACCGGTTCAGCTATGGCAGTATCGCCTCGCTGACCAAGACCGTCATCGAACTGACCACCGAGGACGGTGTGATCGGCCTTGGAGAATGTGCCGATGGCGACCGCACGGCCGATGTGGAAGCCATGTGCGCGCGCCACGTGGGTCAGGATATCCGGCTGACCCGTGCCGCAGGCGCCGCCCTCCTGCCGGGGATGGCCTATTCGCCCTGGGACAATGTGCTGGCGAAGAGACGCGTTTTCGCGGGGATCGAAATGGCCATGTGGGATGCGCGCGGCAAGACCGAAGGTGTGCCGCTTTGGCACCTTCTGGGCGGAAAGCAGCGCGACGAGATCGCGCTCACCGAATATTTCGCCTTCCGCGCACCGGGCCCCGATCACCCCGGCGAGGCGACTCCACTCGAGATCGCCCGGTTCTGTGCGGAGATGATCGAGACCCACGACGCGCGGATCTTCGAGGGCAAGCTGGCGACGGTTGATCTCGCCACCGAGGTGGAGATGATCCGCGAGGTGCGCGCTGCCATCGGAGATCGTGAATTGCGCCTCGATGCCAATGGCGGCTGGAGCCTGCCCACCGCCCGGCAGGCCCTGCGCGCGCTGGAGCGGTTCGATGTGGCCTGGTATGAAGAACCGGTGGAAAGCTATCAGGAGATGGCGGCATTGCAGAGCGCAACCTCTGCCAGCATGTCATCGCACCGCATCGATCTGCGCGAAGCGGTGCGCCTTGGCGCACCCGATGCCATCGTCACCAATATAAACGAGCTGGGCGGCATCACCCGGGCAATGGCCTTTATCGAGGCTTGCGCGCTATTCGATGTTGGCTTTCGGTTTCACAGCGGCGAAACCGGCGTGGCCAGCGCCGCCTATCTGCATTTGTCTGCCGCGCTTGAACATGTGCGGGGAGCCTCGCAGACGCTCTTCCGCTGGTATGCCGACGACATCATCGAAGGCGGGCCCTTCGTGCCCCGCGGCGGGGCGGTGCCTGTGCCGGAGGGGCCGGGCCTCGGCGTTGTCCTCGACCGCGCGGCCCTCGCGCGCTGCCACCAGCGCTATGTCGATGAGGGGCCATTTCCCGCCGCTTCGAAATCCGGGCATTACGGCAGCAGTTTCCGAAAGCTCTGAGCGCAGTGTGGCCAGTAGTTTCAGAGCCTCGGTCTCATCCCCTCCGTCGCACCCTTTGGAAGGGGCAGCGCCATTGGGTATTTTGGCCAAGAAGAAGATCAGGCGTGCTGCTTCATTTTGCCGAAAATACTCAAAGAACACCGATATCCGCAAGCGCCGCCGACAGGTCCGCCGGGAGCGCGTCTTCGTTCTGGCGATGTGACGCGAGATCGGCAGGTGCATCAGCCGCCTGCAGATAGCGCCAGCCCTGGAACGGTCGCTTGGGCGCTGCCGAGGTGCGCACAAGCGGCGGATCGAGCACGATGGCGCAGCGGCGGATACCGTCGGACCCTGTGATCTCGTCGAACCGCAGGATACGCTGCCGGCACTGGATAAGCCCTTGAATGACCCAGTAGACCGAGCCCCCGTCCAGCACTTCAGCGGCGCGCCGTGGCCACATGCGCGTGACATGGCGTGGCAGCCCGTCAGGCCCCTGCGCGCGGGACGAGCGGTGCCATTCCGCCAGATCCTCGACCGATGTCGTGCCGACGCTGAGTTTTACGAGATGCAGGTTCGCCAAGAGAATCTCCGGGTTCATGATGCTACCATGATGCTACATAGGGTAGTGGAAATCGAGCGATCTTCAAGCTATTGTAGCCTCCTGCAGTTTCACAGAATCATCCGCGATCGAAAGAAAGTATTCGCCATGACCCGCTTCACCACACCCATTTCCGAAGCGATCTGGGACATGAAATACCGTTTCAAGGCAGCGGACGGCACACCGCATGACCTGACCGTGGAGGACAGTTGGCGGCGCGTGGCCCGGGCTTTGGCCACAGTCGAGCGTGATCCCGCGCAGTGGGAAGAACTTTTCTACGCAGCCCTCGAGGATTTCAGATATCTGCCTGCGGGTCGGATCATGGCCGGGGCGGGGACAGCCCGTAAGGTGACACTTTTCAACTGTTTCGTGATGGGCAGCATTGCCGATGACATGGGCGGCATTTTCGACGCGCTGCGCGAGGCGGCGCTGACCATGCAGCAAGGGGGCGGCATCGGCTATGATTTCTCCACCATCCGCCCCCGAGGCGCGGATGTGAAGGGCGTTGGCGCCGATGCCAGCGGGCCGCTCAGCTTCATGGATGTGTGGGATGCGATGTGCCGCACCATCATGAGCGCAGGCTCGCGTCGGGGCGCGATGATGGCGGTGATGCGTTGCGATCATCCTGATATCGAGGCGTTCATCGCCGCGAAATCAGATCCGGCACGGCTCAGGATGTTCAATCTCAGCGTACTGGTCACGGATGATTTCATGAAGTCCGTCAAGGCCGATGGCCCGTGGGACCTGCAATTCGGTGGTAAGGTCTATCACACCGTGCGGGCGCGCGATCTGTGGAACGAGATCATGCGGGCCACCTATGATTACGCCGAGCCGGGTGTGATTTTCATCGACCGGATCAACGCGGCGAACAATCTGGCCTATGCCGAGACCATCGCCGCCACCAACCCCTGCGGCGAGCAGCCCCTGCCGCCCTATGGCGCCTGCCTTCTTGGGTCGATCAATCTCGCGCGGCTGGTGCGGGAACCTTTCGATCCCCATGCGGCGCTGGACGAGGACTCCATGGCACAGCTTGTCGCCACTGCGGTGCGGATGATGGACAATGTGGTCGATGCCTCCAACTTCCCGCTTGCCGCACAGGCCGAGGAGGCCCGGGCCAAGCGCCGGATCGGCCTTGGCGTCACCGGGCTTGCCGATGCGCTTCTGATGGTGGGGTTGCGCTATGGCTCGGATGAGGCCGCCGCGCAGACCGAGCGCTGGATGCACGCCATCGCCCGCGCGGCCTATCTCTCTTCGGTAGAACTGGCAAAGGAAAAAGGGCCCTTCCCGCTCTTTGATGCCGAGGCCTATCTTGCCTCCGGCACCATGCAGGCCATGGACGAGGATGTGCGCGCCGCGATTCGCCAACATGGCATCCGCAATGCGCTGCTCACCTCCATCGCCCCCACGGGCACGATCAGCCTCTATGCCGGCAATGTCAGCAGCGGCATCGAGCCCGTTTTCGCCTATGCCTATACCCGCAAGGTGCTGCAGCCGGATGGCAGCCGGACCGAACAGGAAGTTGTCGATTACGCGGTGCAGCTCTGGCGCGAGAAGTTCGGGGATGCCGAGCTTCCTGACTATTTCGTCAACGCCCAGACACTGGCTCCGCTGGAGCATGTGAAAATGCAGGCAGCTGCCCAGAAATGGGTGGACAGCAGCATCTCCAAGACAATCAACTGCCCCGCCGATATCAGCTTCGAGGCGTTCAAATCCGTCTACATGGAAGCATGGGACAGCGGCTGCAAGGGCTGCACGACCTACCGCCCCAACGACGTGACCGGCTCGGTGCTCAGCGTGTCGGAAAGCGCGGACAAGGTGCCGGGCGAGGGCGAGATGCCTGCCGAAGGCGGTGAGGTCGTCTATATGTCCGAACCATTGGATCGCCCGCAGGAGCTCGAGGGGGCGACATACAAGCTGAAATGGCCCGACAGCAACCATGCGATCTACGTCACCGTAAATGACATCGTGCTGAACGGGCACCGGCGCCCCTTCGAGGTGTTCATCAACTCCAAGAACATGGAGCATTTCGCCTGGACCGTGGCACTCACGCGGATGATCTCGGCGGTTTTCCGACGTGGCGGCGATGTGTCTTTCGTGGTCGAGGAATTGAAGGCCGTGTTCGATCCGCGCGGCGGGGCGTGGATGAACGGCAAATACATCCCCTCGATCCTCGCGGCGATCGGCGGCGTTCTGGAACAGCACATGATCAACATCGGTTTTCTCGCAGGAGAAGGGCTGGGGCTGAAGGCGGATCCGCAGGCACAGGTGGTCAATCTCGACGGCACGAAGGGCGCGGCCTGCCCTGCCTGTGGGCAATATGACATGCGCATGATCGAAGGCTGCATGACCTGCGGCAGTTGCGGATATTCGAAATGCAGCTGAGTAACCTGGCGTCGAGCGGCTGAGCACCCCCATTTCATGGCGCGGCTTTCATGGCGCGGGCCGGTGTCAGAGCGATGATGCATCGGCAGGGCAAATCACGCCGGCGCATGGATTAAGCGCTTTTCAAAGGCCGCTGACTTGGATAAGGGAAGCTCCAGATCATGCGCGTGCGGCCCGCTCAGGCCAGAATCATCCCGGTGAGAGCCGTTCCGGTAAGGGTGTGTCGTCGTGCGAAACCATGAACCGACACGCCGAAGAAAGGCTCGACACATATGGCCAACACACCACAATCCAAGAAACGCGCACGCCAGAACGAAACCCGCTTTGCCGTGAACAAGGCGCGCCGCTCGCGTATCCGCACTTATCTGCGCAAGGTTGAGGAGGCCATCGCCTCCGGCGACAAGGAAGCGGCGATGGCAGCGCTGCGCGCGGCCCAGCCCGAACTGATGCGCGGCGTGACCAAGGGCGTTTTCCACAAAAACACCGCCGCACGCAAGATTTCACGGCTCAGCGCCCGGGTGAAGGCCATCGGCTGACCCCGATCTGCTAAGCTCTTGATTCAATAAAGGCGCTCCAGCGGGGCGCCTTTCGCTTTGGGTGGCGGCAACATATCGCGCGAAGGATTCTTTTCGCCGAAAGGCGCTGTCAATAGATAAGAGCAGTTGCCGCACCCATACCCGGCTTGCTAATTTCCCGGGGCGATTCACGCTTGGGGGTTCGTGTCGGACATCGACAAACACAGGCTTTGCCTCATCTGCGAGGCGCGCAAGGCGGCCGGTGACGACATGAAGATCAGGTGCACATGAGGTCAGAACTGCTCAGACCCGGCTGGGAACAGGGTCTTTGCGGGCATTAGTCTACCATGTGCAAATGACAGTCTGTTGAAAGGCAAGGGGCCCGTTGTTCCGGGATCATTACCTGTTCGCCTTTTTATGGATCCGTCTCTCCGTGAATCCGGTTGAGCGTGGGGCATGCGTGGCGTGCATGTCCTTGGAGGAAGAAGCCCGACACTCGGGCGTGGCAGTGGCGGAACAGGGACAGAATGACACAAGACGAATGGGGACAACTCAAGCATAACCTCCGCCAGGAAATCGGGACGAGCAATTACAGGAACTGGATCGAGCCACTCCAGTTCGCCGGGATGGACGAGGGAATCGCGGTGTTCCATGTGCCGACGAACTTCATCGGCAATTATGTGCGCCAGAATTTCGGGGATGAGATCCTCTACAAGATGGCGCGGGTTTCGCCTTCGGTCGAACGGGTCCACTTCACGACAAATGGCGCGGCGGCGACACCTTCGGCTCCGCAGGACACCCCGCCGATGCACGCCATGACAAAATCTGCATCACGAGCGCCCCAGCAATTCGATGATGGCGGCATGATACCCGCCGCGCCACTGGATGAGAGATTCACCTTCGAGCGCTTTGTTGTCGGCAAGCCCAACGAGTTGGCGCATGCCGCCGCCAAACGTGTGGCCGAGGGCGGACCCGTCACCTTCAATCCGCTCTTTCTCTATGGGGGCGTGGGATTGGGCAAGACACATCTGATGCATGCGATCGCATGGGAGCTGGCGACGAACCGTCCGGAGTTCAACGTGGTCTATCTGTCGGCGGAACAGTTCATGTATCGCTTCGTTCAAGCGCTGCGTGACCGCAAGATGATGGATTTCAAGCAGATGTTCCGGTCGGTCGATGTGCTCATGGTGGATGACGTGCAATTCATCGCCGGCAAGGACAGCACGCAGGACGAATTCTTTCACACCTTCAACGCGCTGGTGGACCAGCAAAAGCAGATCATCATTTCTGCGGATCGCGCACCCGTGGACATCAAGAATCTCGAGGAGCGCATCAAGTCGCGCTTGCAATGCGGCCTGGTAGTGGACCTGCATCCCACAGATTACGAATTGCGCCTGGGCATTCTGCAAAGCAAGGTCGAGACGCATCGCCTGCAATATCCCGAACTGGAAATGGCCGATGGGGTGCTCGAATTTCTCGCGCACCGGATCAGCAACAATGTCCGTGTTCTTGAAGGGGCGCTGACGCGGCTCTTCGCCTTTGCCTCCCTCGTCAAGAAGACCGTCACACTTGAACTGGCGCAGGATTGTCTGTCGGATGTGTTGCGCGCCTCCGAACGCAAGATTTCCATCGAGGAAATCCAGCGGCAGGTGGCCGAGCATTACAATATCCGCCTGAGCGAGATGATCGGTCCCAAGCGCGTGCGCAATTTCGCGCGGCCGCGGCAGGTGGCCATGTATCTGTGCAAACACCTCACCAGCCGCTCCCTGCCCGAGATCGGGCGGCGTTTCGGCGGGCGCGACCACACCACCGTGATGCACGGGGTAAAGAAAATCGACGAGTTGCGCGCCCAGGATGCCCAGATCGCCGATGATCTCGAAATCCTGCGCCGCACCCTTGAATCCTGACCCCTCAGACGGTTCGGTAAAGCGCGGCCGGCACTCAGAAAACGCTTGAGGATGAAGGGGAAGCTGATACCTTGCCGCTCCCGGCCTCTGGGCCGGTCAGTGGTTATGGGAGCACGGCAATGAAATTCAGCATCGAACGCGGCACGTTGCTCAAGGCCGTCTCGCAGGCGCAATCGGTCGTCGAGCGCCGCAACACGATCCCGATCCTTGCCAATGTCCTCATCGAGGCGGAGGGCAGCCATGTGCAGTTCCGGGCGACGGATCTCGATATCGAGGTCCTGGACAAGGTGCCAGCGCAGGTGGAACGCCCGGGCGCGACCACGGTTTCCGCCGTGATGCTGCACGAGATTGTCCGCAAACTGCCCGATGGGGCGCTGGTCACGCTCAGCAATGACAGCGCCGCAGGGCGCCTCACGGTCGCGGCTGGGCGGTCGAATTTCAATCTGACCACCTTGCCGAAAGAAGATTTTCCGCTCATGGCCTCCACCGAATATGCCAGCAATTTCGTGGCGAAGGCGCAGGTGCTGCGGCGGCTTTTCGACAAGTCGAAATTCGCCATCTCCACCGAAGAGACCCGCTATTATCTCAACGGCGTCTATATGCATGTGGCCGAGGCCGAGGGCGGCAAGACATTGCGCTGCGTGGCCACCGATGGTCACCGGCTGGCGCGGATCGACGCGGCACTGCCCGAGGGCGCGTCGGACATGCCCGGCGTGATCGTGCCGCGCAAGACCGTGGGAGAGCTGCGCAAGCTGCTGGAAGAAGACGACATGGAGATCGCCGTGTCGGTCTCGGAGACGAAAGTGCGCTTCGCCACCCCCGACATAACGCTGACCTCCAAGGTGATCGACGGCACCTTTCCCGATTACACGCGCGTGATTCCGACGGCCAACAGCCGG
>SLDH01000388.1 GCA_007125415.1 Roseovarius sp. | reverse complement strand
TGGAAACTGGAATATCCGGATGAAGGCACGCGCCGAGGATGGCACCTTGTTCCAGCAGCGGGTCGTGTTGTTCAAGGAGTAACGCGGATGACAGCGCCGATGCGTCAGAGCCCTTCCGCCTGTCCGGCCTGTGCCGCAGCTCCGTCTGCGCAGAGCCTCGCGGATATGCCCGGCCCCGGGCCGGCGGAGATCGCCCTGTCCCTGCCGACGATCCATTGTGCCGGTTGCATCTCCAAGGTGGAGAGAGGGCTCGACGCGGATCCACGGGTCCTCTCCTCCCGCGTGAACCTGACGTTGAAACGCGCCAGCATCGAGGCCAACCCGGGGGTGACCGCGCAGGAGATGGTCACGCTGCTGGAGGGGCTGGGCTTCGAGGCCCATGAGCTCGATCCCGGCCTGCTCACGGCCACCACCACGGATCGTGCGGGGCGTGATCTCCTGATGCGGCTTGCCGTTTCAGGCTTTGCCAGCATGAATGTGATGCTCTTGTCGGTGTCGGTCTGGTCCGGGGCCGAGGACGCCACGCGCGACATGTTTCACTGGATCTCCGCCGCGATTGCCCTGCCCGCCATCGCCTTTTCCGGCCAGCCGTTTTTCCGCAACGCCTGGAGCGCGCTGGCCAAGGGGCGGCTCAACATGGATGTGCCGATCACGCTGGCCATCCTGCTGGCACTGGTCACATCGGTGTGGGAAACGGCGCTCAGTGGCGCACATGCCTATTTCGACGCGGCGCTGATGCTTGTCTTCTTCCTGCTCGCGGGGCGCTATCTGGATCATCGCACCCGCGCTGTGGCGCGCTCGGCCGCCGAGGAACTGACCGCGCTGGAGGTGCCCCGCGCATGGCGCCTGCGGGACGGGGCCGAGGAGGAGGTCAATGTGGCCGACCTCGCCATCGGCGATCTGATCCGCGTGCGACCGGGCGGGCGGATGCCGGTGGATGGCGAGATCGTCGAGGGCCATTCGGAGCTTGACCGGTCCTTGCTGACCGGCGAGACATTGCCCGTTCTGGCGGCTCCGGGGCAGAGCGTGTCGGCCGGGGAGGTCAACCTCACGGGCCCGCTCACCCTGCGCGCCACGGCTGTGGGCCGTGATACATCGCTGCACCGCATGGCCGATCTGGTGGCGGTGGCCGAGTCGGGGCGCTCGCGCTACACCTCGCTGGCCGATGGTGCGGCCAAGCTCTATGCGCCCGGCGTGCATATCCTGTCGGCGCTCGCCTTCGCAGGGTGGTATCTTTACACATGGGACATGCGCACGGCGCTCAACATCGCGGCGGCCGTGCTGATCATCACCTGCCCCTGCGCGCTGGGCCTTGCGGTGCCGGCGGTGACGACCGCCGCCTCGGGCCGGCTCTTTCGCCAGGGAATGCTGATCAAGCACGAAACCGCGCTGGAGCGTCTGGCAGCAGTGGACACGGTGGTCTTCGACAAGACCGGCACGCTGACCGAGGGCACACCGGAACTCACCAATCTCGACAGGCTCCCGCAAGAGGCCGTAGAGGTCGCACTGGCACTGGCCGAAGGCTCGGCCCATCCGCTGGCGCGCGCCATCGAACAGGCCGCGCGCGACGCCGGTTTCGCCGCAGCGCAAGTGAGTGACCTGACCGAAGTGCCGGGCTATGGCACAAGGGCGCTCTGGAACGGGGCAGAGGTGCGCCTTGGCCGTGCAAGCTGGACCGGGGCCGAGGCCGGGGCCGGGACGGCCACCCATCTGGCATTGCCGGGCCAGCCGCCCGTGACCTTCCACTTCACCGACCGTCTGCGCCCCGGTGCGGAGGCGGCGGTTGCCGCGTTGATCAAGGACGGCAAGGAGGTCTACCTCATTTCCGGTGACACGACCCCGGCGGTGAAGGCATTGGCGGAGCGGCTCGGCATCACCTACTGGATGGCCGAAGCGCTTCCGGCCGACAAGGCCAGCCGCGTACACGCCCTCGAGAGCGAAGGGGCAACGGTGCTGATGGTGGGCGATGGCCTCAACGACACGGCCGCGCTCGCGGCGGCCCATGTCTCCATCTCACCCGCATCAGCGCTGGATGCGGCGCGGGTGGCCAGCGACATCGTGTTGCTCGGATCGAATCTCGCGCCCATTGCGGCAGCCTGCACCACCGCGCGGTCCGCCACCCGCCGGATCCGCGAGAATTTCCAGATTGCCACGGTCTACAATATCGTTGCGGTCCCGCTCGCCGTTGCCGGTTTCGCCACACCGCTGATCGCGGCCTTGGCGATGTCCACCTCATCCATTACAGTGTCGTTGAATGCACTGCGCCTGAGGTGATCTTCATGACGATACTCGCCTATCTCATCCCCATTTCCCTCTTCCTCGGCGGGATGGGTCTGGCATTCTTCATCTATACGGTGAAAACCAGACAATATGACGATCCCGAAGGCGATGCCCGTCGCATTCTGAGAACCGATTACGACGACAAGCCGAAGCAATAGACGGGCCACTTCTTCGCAGGCAGACATATCTCCACCGTGAGACCCATTCGATCCGGGGTTTCCATCGGTCGCGCAGCGTCCTTTTTGATACTGCTGTCGCGAACGCCTCCTGATGCGGCGTTGCAGCATGATCCATGATGCGTGGCATGTGACATCTCCGGGATGGGGAGCGAGACAATCAGCACGGGAAGGATCGTGCCATGATAAAGGTCTTCGCAGGTGTCTGGCCGCTTCTACTGGGCATTCTTCTCATCATGCTGGGCAACGGCATGCACTTCACCCTTATCGGCCTGCGCGGCGGCATCGAGAATTTCTCGGCGGCGGAACTGGCTATCGTCACCTCGGGCTATTTCCTCGGATTCCTCTCGGGCGCGCGGATCACGCCGATCATGATCCGGAACGTGGGGCATGTGCGCGTCTTCGCGGCACTGGGCAGTTTCATGTCGGCCGCTCTCATCGCCTTTCCTCTGCTGGCCGAGCCCTGGGCCTGGACCGTGCTGCGCGTGCTGATCGGCTTTTGCATGTCGGGCATCTATGTGGCCGCTGAAAGCTGGCTCAACAACGCGGCAACGAATGACACACGCGGCAAGGTCCTTTCGGCGTACATGATCGCGCAGACGCTGGGCATCATCGGTGCGCAGGGCCTGCTGACACTTGGTGACGCGGCCGGGGCGGCGCTTTTCATCGGCGCCTCGATCCTCGTGTCGATTTCCTTTGCGCCGATCCTGCTCTCGGCCACGCCCGTGCCCGCGGCGGAGGTGGCGCGCGCCATGTCCTTGCGCAAGCTATTCTCCAACGCGCCACTGGGGACGGTGGGCATCTTTCTGCTGGGCAGTGTCTATGCCACCCAATCAGGCATGGGGGCGGTTTTCGGCAGCCAGATCGGGCTGACAGCGGCACATATCTCGCTCTTTGTCGCCATGCTTTTCGGCGGCGCGCTGGTGCTGCAATACCCCATCGGCTGGCTGTCTGACAGGATGGACCGTCGCAAGCTCATTTTCGGCGCCTCGGTTCTCGGGGTGATCTTTTGCCTTTTGGGGTGGGTGACGGCGGGAGGCTTCTGGTTTCTGATGATATCAGCCTTCTTCGCCGGCGGGGTGACGACACCGCGCTATGCGCTCTTTCTGGCTTACACGAAT
>SLDH01000087.1 GCA_007125415.1 Roseovarius sp. | reverse complement strand
GGGGCTGCTTGAATACGAAACATTGACCGGAGAAGAGATCGAACGTGTGATCCGGGGCGAGCCGCCCGAGGCGGATGATGATGACAGCGGCAGCCCGCAGGCAGCCGATAAGCCTTCGCTTACCGCGGTGCCGAAGACCAAGCCAAAATCCTCATCGGGTTTGGGCGGGGGATCGGGGCCGGAGCCTGAGCCTTCCGCGTGAGCACGACCCTTCAGAAGCACGACTGGAATCCGGGGGCCTATGCCCGGTTCGGGGATCTGCGGCTGCGCCCGGGCCTCGATCTGCTCAATGCGGTTGGCCAGATGGGCGCGGGCGATATCGTTGATCTGGGTTGTGGCAACGGCGCCTTGGCCAGTGCGCTCAGGGCGCGATCCGGCGGCCGGGATGTGATCGGGGTGGATACCTCGCCGGCCATGCTGGAGAAGGCACGCGCTTCTCATGACTACACACAGGTGCAGCGCGCCGATATCGCCGAGTGGCATCCACGCCGTGCGCCCGGGCTCATCTATTCCAATGCCGTGCTGCATTGGGTAGGCAATCACGAGCAGCTTTTGCCGAGGCTCGTGAGTATGCTGGGCAAGGGTGGCACGCTGGCCGTGCAGATGCCGCATCAGAACAAGGCCCCGTCGCACCGTGTCTGGCTGAGCCTGGCAGAAGAGCTGTTCCCGGGTCGCGCGGGCAAGATGGGCACGCCCGGTGTGATGGCGCCGGTGAGATATGATGAGCTTCTGGCCCCGCTGGGCAAATTTCGCCTGTGGGAAACCGAATACTACCAGCGCCTGATGGCCGAGCCTGGTAGCCATCCTGTCAGACGATTTACCGAGCACACCTATGCCCGCCCCGTGCTGCAGGTGCTGGACGAGGCCGACAAGGCCACGCTGATCGCACGTTACGAGGAGGTGATGCACGCCGCTTATCCGGTGCGCGCGGATGGGTCTGTCCTGTTTCCGTTCCGCCGGATGTTTTTCACGCTGACAGTCTGACGCAGCCTGCATTTGGCATTTGACCACGCGCTGACGTCGCGGCAGGTTGCATTGACCTTTGACAACACCGCAGACCGCAAGGAGAGACCTGATGCCGGCCCTTATCCCGACGGAGCACAAGGCGAGACTGATCTGGCTGGGCAAGGTGGGCCCGGATGCCGAGGGTGTGCGCTCGAGCGCGCTCACGGACGCGGTTCACCTCTCCTATGCCGGTGTCGATGGTGAAATCCACGCCGGGCTGACGCGGCCTTCCTGCGTCCGAACCGTCACGCAATGGCCCGAAGGCACGGAGATCCGCAATGTGCGGCAGCTTTCCATCCTGTCGGCCGAGGAGATGGCCGCCACCGCCGCGGAGATGGGGCTGGAGCGGCTGGAGCCGGAATGGGTGGGCGCGTCAATGATCATCGAGGGGATCGCCGATTTCAGCCATGTACCGCCATCGTCGCGCCTGATGAATGCCGCCGGCACGTCACTTGTGATCGACATGCAGAACCGGCCCTGCCACTATCCCGGCCTCGAGGTCGAGAAGGACAGGCCGGGGCACGGCAAGGCCTACAAGACCGCCGCAAAGGGCCGCCGCGGGGTCACGGCCTGGGTGGAGCGCGAGGGGCCGTTGGCGGTGGGGGACGAGCTCATCCTGCATGTCCCGGACCAGCGTTTCTGGGCGCATCACGAAAGCTGCCTCACCGGCAAGCTGACCTGAGAACGCCTGTTTCCGATGCGAAACGCGCGCGCGACGCTTCGCCGCAAGACGCGGCGGAAATGTCGGATTCGCGGTTCGGCGCCTCTCGGTGAGCCGATATAGGCAGGGCAGCACTTCCGCCTTGTCTAATGAGGGTCCCCGACCATGGCACATAAATCCGACATCGAAATCGCCCGCGCGGCGCAGAAGAAACCCATCCAGGAGATCGGGGACAAGCTGGGCATCCCCGGCGAGCATCTGCTGCCTTACGGCCATGACAAGGCAAAGGTGAACCAGGACTACATCAACTCGGTCCAGTCCAACCCCGATGGCAAGCTGATCCTCGTGACCGCCATCAACCCCACCCCGGCCGGTGAGGGCAAGACCACCACCACCGTGGGGCTGGGCGACGGGCTCAACCATATCGGCAAGAAGGCGATGGTCTGTATCCGCGAAGCCTCGCTTGGGCCGAATTTCGGCATGAAGGGCGGTGCGGCTGGCGGCGGTTACGCGCAGGTGGTGCCCATGGAGGACATGAACCTGCATTTCACCGGGGACTTCCACGCCATCACCAGCGCCCACAGCCTGCTGAGCGCAATGCTGGACAACCATATCTACTGGGGAAATGAGGCCGGGATCGACACCCGCCGCGTGACCTGGCGGCGCGTGGTGGACATGAATGACCGCAGTCTGCGCCAGATCACCTCCTCGCTTGGTGGTGTCTCGAACGGCTTTGCCCGGGAAGACGGGTTCGACATTACCGTGGCTTCCGAAGTCATGGCGATCCTCTGCCTGGCAAAAGACCTCAAGGACCTCGAAGAGCGGCTTGGCGCCATGATCGTGGCCTACCGGCGCGACCGTTCGCCGGTCTATTGCCGCGACATCAAGGCCGAAGGGGCGATGACGGTGCTCCTGAAGGATGCGATGCAGCCCAATCTCGTGCAGACGCTGGAAAACAACCCGGCCTTCGTGCATGGCGGCCCCTTTGCCAATATCGCTCATGGCTGCAACTCCGTGATCGCCACCACGACGGCACTGAAGATCGCCGATTATGTGGTGACCGAAGCGGGCTTCGGCGCGGATCTTGGTGCCGAGAAATTCATGAACATCAAATGCCGCAAGGCCGGCCTCGCGCCTTCGGCGGTGGTTCTGGTGGCCACCATCCGCGCGATGAAGATGAATGGTGGTGTCGCCAAGGCCGATCTCGGCCCACAGAACGTGGAGGCGGTGAAGGCGGGTTGCGCCAATCTCGGGCGCCATATCGAGAACCTGAAATCCTTCGGCGTGCCCGTGGTCGTGGCGATCAACCACTTCGTCACCGATACCGATGAAGAGGTCGATGCCGTGAAGGCCTATGTGGCCGAACACGGCGCCGAGGCTGTCCTGTCGAAACATTGGGAACACGGCTCTGCCGGGTCGGCCGATCTGGCGCGCAAGGTTGTCGAGGTGGTGGATGCGGGCAATGCCAATTTCGGCCCGCTCTATCCGGACGAGATGAGCCTGTGGGACAAGATCAACACCATCGCCAAGCGCATCTACCGCGCCGATGAGGTGCTCGCCGACAAGAAGATCCGCGATCAGCTCAAGCTGTGGGAAGAGCAGGGCTATGGCACGCTGCCGATCTGCATGGCCAAGACACAGTACAGCTTCACCACCGATCCCAATCTGCGCGGCGCCCCCACGGGCCACAGTGTGCCGGTGCGCGAGGTGCGGCTGAGCGCGGGGGCGGGGTTCGTCGTGGTGGTCTGCGGCGAGATCATGACCATGCCCGGTCTGCCCAGCAAACCCGCGGCCGAGAGCATCCGGCTGAACGAAGCAGGCCAGATCGAAGGGCTTTTCTGAAAAGGGGGGACGGGCCGAAGGGGGCATCGAGCCCCCTTCGGCCCGGTCGCCGCAGGTCGGCTCCGCGCTCCGCGCGGG
>SLDH01000079.1 GCA_007125415.1 Roseovarius sp. | reverse complement strand
CTCGGCCTGATGATGAAGGAAGGCTTGCTGAAGGAAAACATTGACGGCGAAGCGCTGGAATGGGCGCACCGCCGCATACTCGCCCGTCGGGAGGCACGCAAGATTCTCATGGTGATCTCAGATGGCGCGCCGGTGGACGATTCGACCCTGTCGGTCAACCCCGCGAATTACCTTGAAAAACACTTGCGCGACGTGATCGCCATGGTCGAAAAGCGCCGCGCGGTGGAGCTTCTGGCCATCGGTATCGGCCACGACGTGACCCGCTATTATGATCGTGCGGTGACGATCACCGATGTGGATCAGCTCGCCGGTGCGATGACCGAACAGCTTGCCGCACTCTTCGACAATGATCCCCGGGCGCGCGCGCGGTTGATGGGCATGCGCCGGGCCGGGTAGCACGGGATCGGCGGGTCTATCAGGCCCGAGAAAGAAAGGAAGGCGCATGTTCCAGTCCTTTGTCGAGATCGCCACCCCCGAACAAGGACCTCCACGCCTTGCGCTTTTGCGTCAGGTCATGGCGCAGGAAGGGCTGAGCGGCTTCATGGTGCCGCGTGCGGATGCGCATCAGGGCGAATATGTCGCCCCGCGCGACGACCGGCTGGCATGGCTCACGGGCTTCACCGGCTCTGCGGGTTTCTGCATCGTGCTGGCCGAACGCGCGGCTGTCTTTGTGGATGGGCGCTACCGGGCGCAGGTGAAGGGCCAGGTGGATACGTCCTGTTTCACACCCGTGAACTGGCCCGAGACAAAGCCCGCCCGCTGGCTTGCCGAGAGCCTGCCCAATGGCGGGCTGATCGGTTTCGATCCGTGGCTCTACACGGCCGAACAGCTCGAAGCGCTTTTGAAAGGGCTCGAAGGCACGGGAATCACACTCAAGCCCGTGGGCAATCTGATCGACAGGATTTGGCCTGATCAACCGGCGCCGCCGCAAGGCAGGATCACCCCCTACCCCGCCGAATTGGCGGGCATGAGCCATGAAGAGAAGCGCCTGTCCCTTGCCGAAGTGCTCAAAGCGGCGGGGCAGAGTGCCGCCGTGATCACCCTGCCCGATTCCATCGCCTGGCTGCTCAACATCCGCGGCTCGGACATTCCGCGCAACCCGGTGCCGCACGGTTTCGCCATCCTTCATGATACCGGGCGCGTGACCTTCTATGTGGATGCCGCGAAGACCGATGACAGCCTGCTTGCCGCCTTGGGTGATCAGGTGTTGGTCAGGCCGGTTGCGGCCTTCACCCCCGGATTGCAAAGCCTGACAGGAACAATCCGTCTCGACAAGGGGTCGGTGCCGGTCTGGATCGTCGATACCCTGACCGAGGCCAATGTCGCCTATCGATGGGGACAGGATCCCTGCATTCTGCCCAAGGCCTGCAAGACCGAGGCCGAGATCGCCAGCACCCGCGAGGCGCATCTGCGCGACGGCGCGGCGGTTTGCAATTTTCTCTCATGGTTCGATGCACAAGCCCCCGGCACGATCTCCGAGATCGACGTGGTGCGCCAGCTTGAGACATGCCGCCGCGACACCGGCAAACTGCTCGACATCAGCTTCGACACCATTGCAGGTGCCGGCCCGCATGGCGCCCTGCCCCATTACCGCGTCTCGCAAGGGTCGAACCGCATCTTGCAGGCCGGTGATCTGCTGGTGCTGGATGGCGGCGGGCAGTATCTCGACGGCACCACCGACATCACCCGAACCCTGCCAATGGGCGACCCCGGGCCTGAGGAGCGCGCCGCCTTTACCCGTGTTCTGCAAGGGATGATCGCCATGTCGCGGGTGCGCTTTCCACGCGGGATCGCCGGGCGTGATCTTGATGTGCTCGCGCGCTATCCGCTCTGGCTGGCCGATCAGGATTACGGCCACGGCACCGGGCATGGCGTGGGCGTGCATCTTTGCGTGCATGAAGGGCCGCAACGGCTGGCGCGGAGTTCGCATGAGCCCTTGCAGCCCGGCATGATCCTTTCCAACGAGCCGGGCTATTACCGGGAAGGCGCGTTCGGCATTCGTATCGAGAACCTGCTGGTGGTACAGCCCGCCGAGACATTGCCCGACGGCGATCCGGGGGCACGGCTTTGTTTCGAGACGCTGAGCTTCGTGCCGATCGACCGTCGCCTCATTGACAGCGACACGCTCGCCCCGGCAGAACGGGAATGGCTTGACAGCTATCATGAGGCCTGTCTGACCAAGATCGGGCCGCGCCTTACGGGAGCGGCACTGGACTGGTTGCAAAAGGCCACGCGGCCCCTTTGATCTGGTGTGACATTGAAGGTGGCATGATCATCGCAGGCTTGGCTGATGAAGAATACAAGAAGGGAAGGGATGGAGACATGAGCGAAATCAGAATCCGCAAGGCGGCGGGAACATGGGTGGTGCGCGCCGGCGGCGCGGTGCTTGCCGAAAGCAGGAACGCACTCGAGCTCAGTGAGCCGGGCTATTCAGACATCATCTATTTCCCGCGCGATGACATCGCCATGGCCTTTCTCGACGCAACCGATCGCCGGACCCATTGCCCCCACAAGGGCGACGCCAGCTACTTCTCCATCGTGACCAAGAGCCAGACATTGGAAAACACCGCCTGGAGCTATGAGGCACCCCATGATGCGGTCGCGCGCATCAAGGGCCATCTTGCCTTCATAGAGGGCGACTACGTGGCGGTCGAACAGCTGTGATGCGCCCGACCCACGCCTGGCGGGCTGCTCAAACGGTCAAATCGGCATGGTTTTGTGGCGAGATCTTGCCGTCGCCCTCAAGGCCGGACACCCAAGGCAGCGCGGATTTCGGACGTCCAGCCGAGAAATAGCCGTTCGCCCGTGTCGATCAACGGGCGTTTCATCAGCGCAGGATGGGTTGCGAGCAGGGTCAACGGAGGTTCCTTGCGCTCCTCTTCGCTCAACCCGCGCCATGTAAGCGAGCGTGTATTGAGCAGAGTGCTGCCAAACTGTGCGAAGGCCGCATCCAGGACATCTTGCGCGATCCCGTCCTTCCGAATGTCCCGGAATTCCGCATCAGGAAATGATTTCAGTGCCTTGCGGCATGTATCGCATGTTTTGAGGCCATAGATCATCATTGATTTTCGTCTCTCTCCGGGCATGTCTGATCCTGCCTTCACGAAAGGATCATCTGGTTTCTCTTGATTTATCGCAGACGAGTGTCATGGTTTGACCGTCGAGCCTCTGCGCTTTTGCGTCAAGGGGCTGGCACGGCCCTGCGGGCCGGAGACGTGACGAAGGAAGGAGACGCGGTATGCCCAATGGCACCGTAAAGTGGTTCAATACAACCAAGGGTTACGGGTTCATCGAGCCCGAAGGGGGCGGGAAGGATGTGTTCGTGCATATCTCGGCCGTGGAACGATCAGGGCTCACGGGGCTCGCAGACAATCAGAAAGTGAGTTTTGATCTCGAAGACGGTCGCGATGGCCGTCAGATGGCGGCCAATATCCAGCTTCTGTGATATCTCGGCACAGACGAACCCAACTGCTGCCTCACCCTCACCATTTTTCAGTCAGGCCAAACGTTCAGCTTGGCCTGAGCTTGTTGGTCGTATCACAAGGATGAGGGCAGCGCTTGCCAGGGCAAACGGTCCTGAGCGGAAATGCTGGCGGCAAGCCTGCTGAAAAATCTTTATTTCGCAATGGGCTGGCGCATCAAGGAGCGTCCTCCCAAAGTTGCACGCCGGGGAGCAGGCAGGTAATGACAGCTTCATCCCCGCCCGGGGGCGCCCAGCACGGGCATGCGCCCGAGCGGCCCCCGCCCGACCCAAGACGATCAGCGCCGAATCAATTCCCTCAGGGTGCAGCGCGGCGTGTCCTCCCGCAGGATGGTGCGGCGCGTCTCGCGCCACTCGGCCTCTTCCAGCACGGGAAAGAAGGCATCCGCGCCCGGCACATCCAGATCCACTTCCGTCAGCAGGATGCGATGTGTCATGGACAACAGCGTGGCATAGATGCCTTGCCCGCCAATGCCGTAGAGGCGCGTGTAGCCTTGCCGGTAGCCGAACGCGACCGCCGAGGCGACATCACCGAATACGTGTTCGGCAATCTCGGGATCACGGGATACGACGCAATTGAGACGGTTTTTCAGAGGCTTGACAGGCAGGCTTTCCCATGTGCGGCGGCCCATGATCAAGGCGCCGCCCGTGGTTTCGCGCTGGAACATGCGCAAATCTTCGGGCGCGACCCAGGGGATGCCGCCTTCCTTCCCGATTGCTCCGTTCCGGTCCCGCGCGACAACCAGCGTGATCATACCGCCACCGGTGCCTTGATCGCCCCCAGCGGGTCATAGTCGAGAAACTCGAAATCCTCGTAGCGGAAATCGAAGATCGAGGACACCTCCCGCAGGATCCGCAGCTTCGGCAAGGGGCGTGGCGTCCGCGCAAGCTGGGTCTGCACCTGCTCCATGTGGTTGGCATAGATATGCGCATCACCGATGGAATGGACGAAATCGCCCACCTCATAGCCGGTCACATGGGCCAGCATGGATTGCAGCAGCGCATAGGAGGCGATGTTGAAGGGCACGCCCAGAAACATGTCCGCCGACCGCTGGTAGAGCTGCAGATGCAGCTTGCCTCCGGTGATGCGCACCTGCCAGAGCGTATGGCAGGGCGGCAGCGCCATCCGATCCACCTCGCCGGGGTTCCACGCGGAAACGATCAGGCGGCGGCTGTCCGGCGTGGCCGCGATCATGTCGATCAGCTTGGCAATCTGGTCCACCTCGCCCGAGGCGGTGGGAAAAGCCCGCCATTGCTGGCCATAGACAGGGCCGAGATCACCCTGCTCATCGGCCCATTCATCCCAGATACTGACGCCGTTTTCCTTGAGATAGGCGATATTCGTATCACCCGACAGGAACCACAGCAATTCGTGCACGATGGAGCGCAGATGCAGCCTCTTCGTGGTCACCAGTGGAAAACCATCCGCCAGCCGGTAGCGGCTCTGCAGCCCGAAATGGCTGATCGTGCCGGTGCCGGTCCTGTCCGTGCTCCGCTCTCCCTGGGCGAGCACGGTGCGTAAAGCATCAAGGTATTGCTGCACTCCCACCTCCACGGTTTCATGCCACGATAGGACGGAAGCGCCGGGCACCGCCAGCGCAAAATGGACAGAAGCAGGCAAGCGCAGGCACAGGAGGGGTGGACCTGCCTCTCAATCGGCTTAGGGTGGCGTAAAGAGCTTTAGGAGGTAGAAATGGGACTGCGATATCTGCACACGATGGTCCGGGTGAAGGATCTGGAGGCCTCGGTGGCCTTCTTCAAGCTGCTCGGGCTGAAGGAAACGCGGCGCTGGGAGAATGAGGACGGCCGCTTCACCCTCGTTTTCATGGCCCCCGAGGGGCAGGAAGAATGCCCCGTCGAGCTTACCCATAACTGGGACGGTGATGACGGCCTGCCCAGCGACAGCCGCCATTTCGGCCATCTGGCCTATTCGGTCGATGATATCTATGCCACCTGTCAGCGCCTGATGGAGAATGGCGTGGTGATCAACCGGCCACCGCGTGACGGGCGCATGGCCTTCGTGCGCAGCCCCGACAACATATCGGTCGAACTGTTGCAGGCCGGGGATGCGCTGCCCCCGCAAGAGCCCTGGGCCAGCATGGAGAATACCGGCCATTGGTGAGAGCTCTCCCCTCGGGTCCCCGCGCGCCGCGGGGATGAGGGGGTGCCCCGGATGAGGGCGGTGCTGGCGCTGATGCTTGGCCTCGGATGCGCGATGGCGGTCGAGGCGGAGCCGCGGGCGGAGTGTCGTCAGGCGCTTGCATTGGGGCTGGATGTATCCGGCTCGGTCGATGCGCGGGAATACCGCCTGCAACTGGACGGATTGGCGAAGGCCCTGACCGACCCGGTTGTACGCGCGGCCTTCCTGCAGGGCCCATCGGTGCCTGTGCGGCTCATGGTCTTCGAATGGAGCGGCCTGACGGATCAGCGAAAGTTGATCGGCTGGCAGGACATCACCTCAGCAACCCAACTGGACCGCATCGCAACCACGCTGAACACCACGACCGACCGCCGGACAGGCGATCAGCCGACCGCTCTGGCCGCGGCGATGGTTTATGGTGCGCAAGAGGCACTGGCTCAGGAGTGCTGGCACCCTGTGCTCGACATTTCGGGAGATGGGCCGGGAAACCGGGGCGCGCATCCGGGCGATCTGACCGCCGACAGCCTCGGGACGGTGGTCATCAACGGCCTCGTGATCGGGCCGGAGAACCGCGCCAACACGACCAAGAATCTCCGCAATGTCAGAACGCTGGAGGAACATTACCGCGACTACGTGATCCGGGGGGCCGGCGCATTCATCGAGACAGCGCTGGATTACGAGGATTTCGCGCGGGCCATGCGGCGCAAACTGCTCCGCGAAATCTCCCCGCCCGCCCTGTCATGGCAGGGCCCGGCGCAAAGAGTTCAGTAGATATATCTGATCTGTTCGCTCCAGTAGCGCTCCACCCGACGCAGAGACCGCGTGATCTGGTCGATCCCGTCCGCGCCCAAAACGCCCTTGGCCTGCAACCCTTCGGCGTGGCGCGCGAAAAGCTGGCCGACAACGGCCCTCACCTCACGGCCCTTCTGGGTCAGTCTGACACGGACCGAGCGACGGTCGATCTCGCAGCGCTGGTGGTGCATGTAGCCCATCTCGACCAGCTTCTTGAGATTGTAGCTTACATTGCTTCCCTGGTAATAGCCCCGCGATTTCAACTCGCCTGCCGTCACTTCGTTATCGCCGATATTGAAGAGCAAAAGCGCCTGTACCGCGTTGATCTCGAGCATGTTGACCCGCTCGAACTCATCCTTGATCACATCCAGCAAAAGCCGGTGCAGCCGCTCGACCAGGGCAAGCGCATCGAGATAGCCAGCCATGAAAGACTGTCTTTCGACAGCCAGAGGTTCCTTCGGTTCAAAACTCATATCTGTCTCCGTCAAACACTGCTCGGTGGAGACATTGCTCAGAATTGCCCAATAATCGGTTAAACCAAGGCGATAGCTGCTAAAATTGAAGCTACTTGCAGAGGGCTGGCACGCGCTCTAGCGGTTCTGCGACACCAGATCACCGATCTGGCCAATGAGGGGCGCAAACCGGTCGGGCGCCGCCACCTGCCCGGTCACCCACTGGTAGAGGTCCTGATCGTTTTCCGACAACAGCGCCTCATAGAGGTCAAGCTCTTCGGACTCCAGCGAGCCCAGCCGCTCCTGCGCGAAGCGAGACAGGATGATGTCCATCTCCTTGATGCCCCGTCGAGCCGAGCGCATGTTCAGCCGCTTGAGACGGATGCCGTGTTGTTCATCCAACATCACTCTCCCGCAGCAGCCAGCAGATTTGAGCGCAACTGCCGCTCGATCCGCGACATCCGTTCCGACGCGCGTGCCATCTCTCCATGCAATTCGCGCAGGTCCGAGAGAAGCTTGACCAGATCCTGGGAAAGCTCGCTCCCGGCGGTTCCATCAGGGGCCTCGGGCCCGTCTCCCTGGCCGGTCAGAAGCCATGACAGTGACACATTCAAAAGCCCCGCCAGCATGGAGAGTTTGTTGGCCCGTGGCTCCGACAGGTCCTCTTCCCAGTTGCGCAATGTCTTCAGCTTGACCCCCAGATTCAGCGCAAGCTGTTCCTGTGTCAGTCCTGCCGCCTCACGCGCGCCGGAGAGGCGATCACCAAAGGTCGTGACATCGGGGCTGTACCATGTCGTGTCCGACGGGGCGTTCATATTTTGTCCTTTCATTGGTTGTTGCTTGTTCATCCTGCGGTCACTACCTAAGGGAAGAGGCGTCAAAACACAAACGGGAGCCCGAGATGACTTTCCTCTCCGCGACACTATCACGCGTCAAGCCATCGCCGACCATTGCCGTCTCCACCAAGGCCGCCGAGATGAAGGCCGCGGGCCATGACGTGATCGGTCTGGGCGCAGGTGAACCGGATTTCCCGACCCCTCCCAATATCGCCGAAGCCGGAATCGAGGCGATCCGCGCGGGCAAGACCCGCTACACCGCCCCCGACGGGATCGCCGAGTTGAAAGAGGCGATATGCGCCAAGTTCGAGCGTGACAATGGCCTTGCCTATGTGCCTGCGCAGGTCTCCGTCGGCAATGGTGGCAAGCAGATCCTCTACAACGCCCTGATGGCCACGCTCAACCCCGGCGACGAGGTGATCATCCCCGCGCCCTACTGGGTAAGCTACCCCGATATGGTGCTGCTTGCAGGCGGAGAGCCGGTGATCGTGCCCGCCGGCATCGAAAGCGCCTTCAAGCTCTCACCTGCGGCACTCGAAGCCGCGATCACGCCGAAAACCAAGTGGTTCATCTTCAATTCCCCCTCCAACCCCACCGGCGCGGGCTATACATGGGACGAGTTGCGCGCCCTCACCGAGGTGCTGTTGCGCCACCCGCATGTCTGGGTGATGACCGATGACATGTATGAGCACCTTGTCTATGATGATTTCCGCTTCTGCACCCCCGCCCAGGTGGAGCCCGCGCTCCATGACCGCACGCTCACCTGCAACGGCGTGAGCAAGGCCTATGCGATGACCGGCTGGCGCATCGGCTATGCCGCCGGCCCCCGGGATCTGATCGGCGCGATGCGCAAGATCCAGTCGCAAAGCACCTCCAACCCCTGCTCGATCAGCCAGTGGGCCGCCGTCGAGGCGCTCAATGGCACACAGGATTTCATCGCCACCAACAACGCCACCTTCAAGCGGCGCCGCGATCTGGTGGTGACGGCGCTCAACGAGATCGACGGGATCGAGTGTCCGGTGCCTGATGGGGCCTTCTATGTCTACCCGTCGATTGCCGGGCTCATCGGCAGGACCAGCCGGGCGGGCACGCTCATCGACAGTGACGAGACGTTCGCCACGGCCCTGCTGGAGGAAACGGGCGTCGCGGTGGTCTTCGGCGCGGCTTTCGGCCTCTCGCCCTGTTTCCGGATCAGTTACGCCACCTCTGATGCAGCCCTCGAGGAGGCCTGTGCGCGCCTCCGGCGCTTCTGCGCGGCCCTGACCTGAACCGGGCCGCCCAATGACCGATCTGCCGGAATATTACTTCAGGGTGCGCGAAAACGGCGCCTTCGTCTTCCGCGTGGATACCGAAAACCGGCAACGCCGGATCGATATGGACCAGATCGCGGTGATCAATACCCGCAACGGCCAGATCAAGCCCCATGGCGAGCGCAGCCTGACCGCGCGGGACATGGAGGTGATCGAGGAATGGATGGAGGCCCGTATCACCCTGCAGGCGGCGCGCGATCTCGATGATATCCATCGCGCGGTGGATTACCTCAACATGACGGCGCATTGGGCGCAGAGCAAGGCCAGTGATGACGAGCTTGAGAACGTGACCGATGCGCTCTTGCTGGCCATGCATGATCTGCGCACGGTGCTTGTCCGCAAGAAGGCGGACCGCCTGCTGAACAAGGATGGGGATTAGGCGCAGGCCCCCCAGGCCCTCGCCCTGCCCCAGAAGCGCAGCATCAGCAGCAGGCCGGCACAGGACAGCCCGATGGCAAGCCCCAGCCAGATTCCGATACCCTCCAGCCCGAAGGTGAAGCCCAGCAGATAGGAGGCGGGCACGCCGATCACCCAATAGCTTACCGCCGCAATGAGCATCGGCACCTTGGTATCCTGTATCCCGCGCAACAGACCCAGCGCCAGAACCTGCGCGGCATCCACCAGTTGAAACAGCGCCGCCGCCGCCAGGAGCCCCACCCCCAGCGCCAGCACCGCATCGCGCTGAGGCTCCTCCGGATCCATGAAGGCACCGATGATGGCTTCGGGCAGCGCCAGAAAAAGCACCACGGTCGAGAGCGCAAGCACGAAGGAGACGCCGATCACCACCTTGCCACCATCACGCAACCCGACCGGATCGCGCCGCCCGTAGGCCTGGCCTGCACGGACGGTGGCGGCGTTGCTCAGCCCCATATGCAGCATGAAAACCAGCGATACGGCTTGCACGGCAATTCCATGCGCCGCCAGATGCAGCGGGCTCAGCCAGCCCATCATCACCGACGAGGCCAGAAACAGCGCCGATTCCGCAAGGCTTGTAATCCCGATGGGCCAGCCCAGCCTGAACACCGAAAGGAACGCCTCACCATCGAACCGCCACACGCGCTTGAAAAGCGCATGTTCCGGCAGTTGCCAGGCAGCATAGAACGCAAGAAGGACGAAAGACGCCGTATTCACGATGACCGAGGCGATGGCTGCGCCCCGGATGCCCAATTCCGGCATCCCCAGATTGCCGAAGATCAGCGCATAATTGATCACGATGTTCAGCCCCACCGCCGCAACCGTGACCCAGAGCACCACCTGCGTGCGCTCCAGCGCCGCGAGATAGCTCTTCAACACCATGACGAGCAGCGCCGGAAAGATACCCCAGCCCGCGATCCGCAGATAGGCTCCCCCCAATTCGGCCACCACATCCGCCTGCCCCAGCATACGCAGGATCGGCTCCGACCAGAGCATCAGCGGCATGACAAGCACGGCAAACCCCATGGAGGCCCAGGCACCCATCCGCGTCACGCGCCGAACCTGCGTCTCCTCGCCCGACGCCTGAGCCGCGGCCACCATGGGCATCACGGCCCAGGCAAAGCCGGAGCCGAAAATCAACAGCACAAAGAAGATTTCCGCACCCAGAACCTGGGCCGCCAATGATTCCACGTCATACCAGCCCAGCATGACGGTATCGGTCAGCACGATCGAAAACTGCGCGATGTGGCTGCCGATCAGCGGCAGACCGAGAGCCAGCACAGCCCGCATGTGCTGAAGATATGAGATGCGCGGTACCATCCCGTCGCCTTAGAGAAGCCGGGTCAGACCGGCAAGCCCCGGCACTGCTTCATTTTGCCAAAAATACTCATGCCCGACGCCGCAGCCGATGCCACATCGCCCCGACAGCACAAGGCCCCGCCTCATGCGCCAATAAAAGAAAGCTGTGTGGCGCAGCCACTCCGCCGGATCACGCCCCGCTCAGCGCGGCAGGCGCTGGTCGGGATGCAGGGCTGTCCCGAGTATGTGCTCGGAGC
The DNA here is from genome assembly GCA_007125415.1 of Roseovarius sp. GTDB lineage: Bacteria > Pseudomonadota > Alphaproteobacteria > Rhodobacterales > Rhodobacteraceae > Roseovarius. The sequence continues at coordinate 2,049 of SLDH01000079.1, read as the reverse complement.
GACTTACCACATGATGCGCCGAACGGACGATCTTGGGGTCAGGCGTCTTGACCAGCTTCAGGTTCTTGCCCGGATAGTCGGTATTGTGCAGAAAATGCATCATCACATTGAGCCGCGCGCGCTTCTTGTCGTCGGACTTCACCACCGTCCAGGGCGCATCGGCGGTGTCGGTATAGAAGAACATCGCCTCCTTGGCCTCGGTATAGTCCTCCCATTTGTCGAGGCTTGCCTTGTCGATGGGGCTCAGCTTCCACTGTTTCAGCGGGTCCGTGGCGCGCGCGGCAAAGCGCGCCTTCTGTTCGTCCTGCGTGACCGAAAACCAGTACTTGAACAGCCTGATGCCCGAGCGCGTCAGCATCCGTTCCAGATCGGGGGTCTGGCGCATGAACTCCAGATATTCCGTCGGTTCACAAAACCCCATCACGCGCTCCACCCCGGCGCGATTGTACCAGGAGCGGTCATAGAAGACCATTTCGCCCACCGTCGGCAGTTCCTGGATGTAGCGCTGGAAATACCACTGGCCCTTTTCTTCCCATGTGGGTTTGTTCAATGCGACGACCCGTGCCGATCTGGGATTGAGATGCTCGGTGAACCGCTTGATCGTGCCGCCCTTGCCCGCCGCATCCCGGCCCTCGAAGATGAGAACGAATTTCTCGCCAGTCTCCTGCGCCCAAAGCTGCACCTTCAGCAGCTCGGCCTGGAGCTTCGCCTTCTGCACTTCATAGGATCGACGGCTGAGCCGCGTCTCATAGGGGTACTCACCGTTTGCGAAAGCAAGGATGAAATTCTTCCGTGCAGAGGCTGCGACTGCCGTCTCTTCCATCGGCTCGTTGAGCGCGGACGGCACCGCGAGTTCTGCTTCCTGTTTCATGTCGCATCTCCGAAAAGCTTTTCTGAATACGACGATTCTATAGCGTATGGTGTATCTGCGCCTTGATCCGCATCAAGACGGTGTGAAGCTCACTCGAGTCGACACCAAAGAGTTCGAAAAATAAATCAAAAGCAATCCTTTGGCTCTTACCCTCTCGAGATGGGGACAAGGATTGGACCAAATCGGGCAAACAGGTTGCCGAGAAAATGCCCGGCCCCCCCGCCAGGCGCGTAGAGCCGGAAGCCTGTTAGCTGATCGATAGGGTGATGCTTCGGGCATCGAGTCTGCGCGAAACAGCCTGTTCAGGCTGACAAGATCAATTTCGCGGCAATCATCCACATCACCAGAGCAATCCCGCCCTCCAGAAGCCGCCAAGCGCTCGGTTGCGCGAAAAGGGGCCTCAATCTGCCCGCGCCATAGCCGAGCGCGAAAAAGAACAGGAAGGACCCGCTCACCGCGCCGGCGGCAAAGGCAGATTGCTGGCCCGGATACTGTGTCGAGATCGTACCCAGCAAGACCACGGTATCGAGATAGACATGGGGGTTCAGCCATGTCAGCGCCAGCGCTGTCAGCAGCACAGGGCGCAGCGGCTCGCGCGGGGCTGCGCCGTCGATCCACAGCGCTTGCGATGAGGTAAAGGCCGCACGCATGTTGCGCGCCCCATACCAGAGCAGGAACGCAGCGCCACCATAGCGCATGACCGGATCGACCATAGGCAACCACGCGGCGATTTTGGCGAAACTGGTCACCCCGACCACGATCAGGATCGCATCTGACAGCGCACAGGTCAGCGCCACGAGGAAGACATGCGACCCGCGCAGGCCCTGGCGCAGAACAAAGGCATTCTGCGCGCCGATGGCGATGATCAGACTCAGGCCGATGCCAAGGCCGGTCAGGTAAATCGTCAGGTCGCTCATATCAGCCCCCGTCAGGTTCGGCTTGCGATATACCGGGCCATGTGATTAGGCAAATTAAACGACATAATGCTGATGAAGAGACGCTAATGCTTGACTATCCCGCCGCGCGCGCCGTCGCGATGGTGGTGCAGACCGGCAGTTTTGAGGGCGCGGCGCGGGCCTTGGGGGTGACGCCCTCGGCCATTTCGCAGCGGGTGCGCGCGCTGGAGGAACGTCTTGGCACTGTCCTGATCGAGCGCGCCAGCCCGTGCCGCGCCACGG
>SLDH01000190.1 GCA_007125415.1 Roseovarius sp. | reverse complement strand
GATAACCGGTCGGCTCGAACGTCATGTCACTCTCCTTGCGCTACCTGTTCTTCTTGGCAAAAATACCCCCGCCGGAGGCCCGAGATTTCTCATACGAAAAATCTTCACCCAGCCAGGCTCAGCCGATGAATTTCCGATAGGCGGCCTCGTCCATATGATCCTCCAGTTGGGCAGGATCGGAGGCCACCATCTTGAAGAACCATCCGTCGCCCATCGGATCCTCGTTCACCTTGCCCGGTTCATCGGCGAGGGCCGTATTGACCTCCACGATCTCGCCATCGAGCGGGGCCATGATGTCGCTCGCGGCTTTCACGCTTTCGATCACCACGATCTCGTCATCCCTTGCCACGGTCGTGCCTTCCTCGGGCAGCTCGACAAAGACAATATCGCCAAGCTGCTCGCTGGCATGTTCGGTGATGCCCACCACGATCATGCCGTCCTCCTCGCGCAACCACTCATGCTCTTCGGTGAATCTCATCTCTCGTCTCTCCCTTCGGGTCATCGTTTGAAATTGGCCGGGATGAAGGGCAGCGCACTGACCCGGACAGGGGCGCGCCGCCCGCGCAGTTCGCCAAAAAGGCAAAGGCCGTCGCGGCTATAGGCGGCGGCGACATAACCCATCGCGATCGGCGCCTGCACTGTCGGGCCATATCCGCCGGATGTGATCCTGCCGATCGGTGTATCGCTCTCTTCACTGGCAAAGAGCATCGTGCCCGCGCGCATCGGCGCCCGACCCTCGGGGCGCAACCCGACCCGCAGCCGCCCCATACCGTCCACCAGTTCTCCGAGAATCCGATCCGCGCCCGGAAAGCCGCCTGCCCGCGCGCCATTCGCACGCCGGGCCTGGCGGATGGACCACGCCAACCCCGCTTCGACCGGGCTTGTGGTGGCATCAATGTCCTGGCCGTAAAGGCAAAGCCCGGCCTCCAGCCGCAGGCTGTCGCGCGCGCCAAGGCCCACGGCAGCCACGTCAGGATGCGCAAGCAATCTGAGCGCCAGTTTTTCGGCCTGCGCAGCCTCGACGGAAATCTCGTAACCGTCCTCGCCCGTATAACCCGAACGCGACACCCAGAGCACGCCGTAATCCGAGGAGAAAAGCCCGTTATCCATGAATTTCATGATGTCACAGCCCCGTGCGACAGGCTCCAGCACGGTTGCAGCGGCCGGGCCCTGCAAAGCCAGCAGCGCACGGTCCGTGACCTCCACCACCTCGCAACCCGCAAGTTGCGCCTGCATATGGGCGATGTCTCTCGCCTTGCAGGCAGCGTTGACCACAAGGATCAGTTCGTCCCCGCGGCGGGCCAGCATCAGATCATCCTCGATCCCGCCATCCTCATTGGTGAACATGCCATAGCACTGGCGCTTTTCTCCAAGGTTCGTAAGGTCCGCCGGTACGAGCGCCTCCATCGCTGTCGCCACGCCGCCATATCCCTGCGGATGCCGGATCAGCACCTGCCCCATATGGCTCACATCGAAGAGCCCCGCCGCGTTGCGCGTGTGCAGGTGCTCTTTCATCACACCATCGCGAAACTGCACCGGCATCTCGTAGCCGGCAAAGCCCACCATTCGCGCACCCAGCTCCCTGTGCAGGGCGGTAAGGGGGGTCTGGCGCAACACCTCGCTCATCTGGTCTCTCCCGAGGTCGGCCGGCCGGAACGCGAAAAACGTACAACGGCACCAGAAAGGCAAGGCGTGCGCCCTGCGCTCGATGCCCCCTCTGTTCTTTTGCCTGAGATCGCTATCCCTTCGGCGGGCCGCAGGGCGGCCTCTCTCCAGAGTTCAGTCATCGCAACGGTCCCTTGGCCTGAGAGTTTCCGGGGCGGTTGCTCCTTCGGCACCGGCCTGCGCCGGTTCTCCCGTTTCGATGGTCTCAGCGTAATCCCGCGCGCAGCACCGATCAAGCCCAATCGACACGCTGGATCAACACGAAACCCGCCCCGATCAGTCCGGCGCGAACAGCGTCCGGTAATCTTCACGCAGGCTGTTTTTCTGGACCTTGCCCATCGTGTTGCGGGGTAATTCCGGCACGACGATCAGCTTGCGGGGATGTTTGAACCGCGCCAGCGCGGGCGCGATCTCCCGCAGGATCCGTTGAGGGTCCGGGCGCGCGTCCGGCTCGGCCACCAGCAGGCCCAGAACGGTTTCGCCAAAATCGGGATGTGGCACACCGATCACCGCACTTTCCAGCACCCCCGGCTGGGCATCCAGCAGAAGCTCGATTTCCTTGGGATAGATGTTGTACCCGCCCGAGATGATCAGATCCTTGCTGCGCCCCACAATCGTGAGATACCCGTCCTCGTCGAAGACGCCCAGATCGCCGGTGACGAAAAAACCGTCATCACGCAATTCCTGCGCCGTTTTCTCGGGCATCCGCCAATAGCCCTTGAACACATTGGGGCCGCGCACCTCGATGCCGCCGATCTCGCCCGGGGGCAGTGTCGCACCCGTTGTACTGTCGGTGATCTTGACCTCCACGCCGGGCAAGGGAAAACCCACCGTTCCGGCCCGGCGCTCACCCTCATAGGGGTTGGAGGTGTTCATATTCGTTTCGGTCATGCCGTAGCGCTCGAGTATCCTGTGGCCCGTACGCGCCTCGAAGCGGGTATGGGTCTCGGCAAGAAGCGGCGCACTGCCGGATATGAAGAGCCGCATATGCCCCACGAGGTCGCGGGTCAGGCGTGGATCATCAAGCAGGCGGGTGTAGAAGGTGGGCACGCCCATCATCGCGGTGGCCCGGGGCAGGAGATCAATCACCGTTTCGGGATCGAATTTCGGCAGGAAGAGCATCTTGCCGCCGGTAATCAGGGCGATGTTCGTTGCCACGAAAAGCCCATGTGTGTGAAAGATCGGCAAGGCATGCAAGAGGATGTCATCACCGGTGAATCGCCATGCCGCGACCAGTGTTTCGCAGTTGGAAAGCAGATTGCGCTGCGTGAGCATCGCTCCCTTGGAACGCCCGGTGGTGCCCGATGTATAAAGAAACGCGGCCAGATCATCCGCCTCTCGATCAACCGTTACAAAGTTTTCGGGCAGGGTGGCGGCCTTGCGAATAAAGCTGCCGCTTCCATCCGCGTTCAACGTCTCTAGCAATGCCTTGCTGGCGGCAGCGATGGGCCGAAGTTCGTCTTCCCGCGCGGCATCGCAGAGCAGCACACGCGCGCCGCTATCCTGTACGAAATAGGCCACCTCGTCGGGCGTGTAGGCGGTGTTGAGCGGCAGCAGGATGAGACCGGCCTGGGCGCAGGCCGCATATACGGCCAGCGCCTGCGGGGTCTTCGCGACCTGCACCGCGACCCTGTCACCGGGGGCAAGCCCGAGCCCGCACAGCAGATTGGCATAGCGCGCGCCACAGCGCAGAAAGGCGTCATGGGTCATCACCGCGCCATCGGGCATTTGCAGGAAGGGTGTGTCGCGCCCTTCATGTTGCCCGAGCAGGGTATCGTAAAGTGGGTTCGGCATGTTCACTCTCCCGCGCTTGGCACCTGCTGCACTGTCCCGGTCGTTGATATATGACAGCAGCCCCGGCTGTTCGCCAGCCGACAATCGGAACCCACACGGCAATTTCATGCAGCCCAGTTCAAGCCGGAAAACTGTT
>SLDH01000218.1 GCA_007125415.1 Roseovarius sp. | reverse complement strand
GGCGGGTGCGGGCGCGCCGGGCGCGGGCACATCCTCGATCACCGCAGTTTCCTCCCCGGTCGCCGAGGCCGGCGCGGTTGCTGTCGCGCTCATGGTGCCCATGGCCATCACCGCCGGGGCCTTGTCCTTCAACTCGTTGACGACCCGCTGCGCGGTCTTGGGGCCGATGCCGCGGGCGGCCTTGATCGCGTGCCAGTCGCCCAGCGCGATGGCGCGGCCCACACCATCGGGCCCCAGCGCACCGAGAATGGCCAGCGAAGCCTTGGCGCCCACTCCGGTGATGGACATCAAGAGGCGATGCCATTCCTTTTCGACAAGGCTGGAGAAGCCGAAAAGCTGCAGATTGTCCTCGCGCACGAGCAGATCGGTATAGAGCGCCGCATGCCCGCCCGCCGCCGGCAGCGCGGAAAGCGTGCGGTCCGAGCAATAGACGAGATAGCCCACCCCGCGCACATCCAGAAGCACGTGATCCTCCGCACGGTAATCGATGCGCCCGGCGAGCCGCCCGATCATCCGCGCATCCCCGCCAGCATCGCCGAGCGCGGCGCGTGATGCGCGTGACAGATCGCGACAGCCAGCGCGTCGGCCGCATCCGGCCCGCTGATCTCGACCCCAGGCAGTTGCACCTTCACCATATGGGCAATCTGTGCCTTCTCCGCATGGCCCACCCCGACGACTGTCTTCTTGACGGTGTTGGGGGCGTATTCCCCCACCGCCAGTCCGAACTGGGCCGGCACCAGCAGGGCGATCCCGCGCGCCTGACCGAGCTTGAGCGTGGCGGCGCCATCCTTGTTGACGAAAGTCTGTTCGACAGCGGCCATGTCCGGCGCGTATTCGCGCATGATCTCGGTGAGTTGCGTGTGCAATGACAAGAGCCGTGTCGCCAAGTCTGCCCCCGATGAGTGGCAGATTCCATTGCCGAGGTGGCGCAGGCGGCTGCCCATAACTTCGATCACGCCCCAGCCGAGGTTTCGCAACCCCGGATCAATGCCCATTACCCTCATCTTCCGGCCCTGCTCTGCTGCCTTTTTCAATGGCCTAGCACGAAAGGGGAACAAAGACCAAGGGGATTGCGGCGCGGGTCGCGCAGATCGGGCAGGCTCCGTGCGTCTTCTGTGCCACAGGAGCGCGCGCATCCTGGAGGGGTTTGAATCCGAAAGTATCATTAATTACAATATCTTATGAAATTTGATCAGATATGCATTTTTTGCATGAGGGGCTTGCATCCATCGCGGCTTGTCGCGGCTCAGGCCGCGCCATAGATGCAATCTCAGCAAGCGAGCGGGCCTTCCGAGGCCAGCAGCATCCCCTAAAACACGCAGTTCAGATGAAGGAGGGCATGGCATGTCCGTTTTCGAAGTTTCCCGCAGCGCATTTGCCTCCCGTGGCCTCATGGCACGGGCCTATGCAAACACAATCGGGGCCTATGTCGCCTGGAAAGAAGCCCGTGACACCCGCGCGGCGCTCGACAAGCTTTCCGACCGTGAGCTTGACGATATCGGGATTTCCCGCGGCGATATTGACGCGATCGCGCGCCGGTTCTGAGACGCAGCGACAGCACTCCGTGCCAGCCCGCGCCGGGCTGGCCGGATACCCATCTCAGCCTCAATCTTCCTTTACGCAAAGCGCGCGCAGAGCCCCCTCATCGATGGTCACGCCGATTCCGGGCGTGGTTGGGACTGTGGCCACACCGTTTGCAATGACGAAATCAGTCGTGGCATAGCGCGCGCCAAGCTCTAGATAGTCATAGTAAAGCTCGGCATAGCACAGGTTGGGCAGCACCGCGCTCACCTGCATCATCGCCGCAAAGCCCACATTGGTGCTGTTCCAGTTATGCGGAGAGAAGAGCACCGAATGCGCCTGCGCCATGGTGGCGATCTCGACCATGCGCAGAATGCCCCCTACCCCACAGATATCGGGATTGAGCACATCCGCTGCGCGCAAACTCAGGATATCGCGGTAATGCGTGAGGCCTGACTGGCGCTCTCCGGTGGTGACGCGCATATCCACCCGCTTGCGAAAGTCGGCCATACTGGCCGGATCCTCGCCCGAGACGGGCTCCTCGATCCAGAAAGGATTGTAGGGCGCGCAGAGACGTGCGGCCTGCAGGGCGCGGCGCGGGTCCGGCTCGACCGCGAAATCGAGCATCAGGTCGGCATCGGGCCCGATGGCTTCGCGGGTCAGCCGCACCAGCTTTTCGGTAAGCTCGAGCGTGGGCTGGCGCAACGGATAGATTTTCACCGCGCGGTAGCCCTCGCTGCGCATCTTCGCGCAGCGGGCAGCGATGGCCTCGGGAGGTTGTGTCGGGCTGTCCCAGGCATTGGCATAGATCGGCACCTCGCTGCGGATGGCGCCGCCAAGCAAGGTATGGACCGGCACACCAAGCCGCTTGCCGGCAAGATCCCACAAGGCGATCTCAAGCGCGCTCACCGCCGAGTCGAAATCGATGCTCGGATGCCCTGCATCCTCCACCGCCGCGACATCCTGCAGGAAGCGGCGCGGGCTCGCCTCGGGCAGTGCCATCAACTTCTCCCCGAGGATCATCATGATATCGCGGATGGCCGTCTGGCGCGGCGAGAGGGCGAATGCCTCGCCCCAGCCGGCAAGGCCGGTCTCGTCCTCGACCTTCACGAGCAGAACCCTGATCCCCTCCGACCAGCCGTCGGAGGTGGGAACTTCTTCCACGAGAAAGGGTGTCACGCGCGTGATTTTCATGATGTTTTCTCCAGTCCCAGATCAGGCGTGACATAGATCAGCGTGGGGCCATCAGCCTCGAAGGCAGCCAGCACCGCCGCCTGCAGCGCCTCCAGCGTCTCCGGTGCCTCGGCCCGGGCCCCATAGGCGCGGGCCAGGGCACAGAAATCGGGGTTGTGGGCGATCACCGAGTTGGGGGCGATCTGGGCGCTGATCATGCTGTTCTCGATCGCCAGCAGTTTGCCATTGTCCCACACGATGATGGGCAAAGGCAGCTTCATCTCCACTGCCGCGCCAAGCTCCTGCACCGTGTACTGGAAGCCGTAATCGCCGGCGATCGCCAGCGTCGGCTTGCCCTTGCGCGCCATGGCCCCGCCGATGGCGGCCGGCATGGCATATCCCAGCGTGCCGAAGCCGAAAGGGTGATGCCAGTGTCCGGCGCGCGGCATGTCCCATAGCTGCAACGCGGCATAGGCGATGGTCGTCATGTCGGAATAGATCATCGTTTCATCGGGCAACACCGCTTGCAGGGCCTGCACCACCGGCAGCACCCCGGGGGCGTCCATGTCCACTTCGGCCTGCCAGCGCGCCCGCGTAGCCGCCACGTCCGAGGCTTGCCAGCCTGTCGAGCGGCGCAAATCCCGCGCCAGCAGCCCCTCGGCCAGCGCTGCCGCGTCACACAGCAGGCCGTCAGCGGTCTGCGGCATGGAGTTCAGTTGCGACGGGTCGATATCAACACGCATGAACCGCGCCTTGTGGCCCAGATCAACGCGCCAGAGGTCAACCTCGGCGAGTTCGGTGCCCACGGCCAGCACCAGATCGGCCTTCGCGATCTGATCAGCCGAGTCCGGCAGTTCCAGATAACTGCCGAAGAAAAGCGGATCATCCGGCGCAGCGATGCCCTTGCCCGCATAGGTGGTGAAGCTCGCCGCTCCTGTTCGCTGCAGCACTTCGCGCCACAGGTCCGCGCCATCGACACAGCCGCCACCCAGCACCAGCAGCGGGCGCTCGGCCGCGTTCAGAGCTTCGGCGACCATGTCCACCATCTCGGGCGGGGCGGCGCGGCTCATCCCCGGGCGGGGCGGCGGCGGGGCCGCGGGGGCCTGCGCTTCAAGCGTCCCGATGGGCACCTGAATATGCTTGGAGCGCGGGCGCGCACCGGCAAATTCCGCCAGCGCCCTGTCGGTCAGTTCATAGACGGCCGTTGCACTGCGCGCCTCATATGACCAGTCACACACGGTGCGCGCTGCGGTTTCCTGATCGAGCATCTGGTGCAATTGCCCGCGCCGCGCCGCCGTTTCGTCAAGACACGAAGAGATGACAAGCACCGGCACGGAATCGGAATAGGCCTGCCCCATCGGGGTCATGATATTGCAAAGCCCCGGCCCGGTGATCACGTAAGCGATGCCCGGCTTGCCGCTGGCGCGCGCATAACCATCCGCCATGAAGCCAGCGCCCTGCTCATGGCGGGCCAGCACATGGGTGATCCCGGCCTCTTCGATACCGCGATACATTTCCTGATTATGCACACCGGGGATGCCGAAAATGACATCCACCCCCCGGTTTTTCAGCATATGCGAAATCTGCGCGCCCAGCGGTCTTGTGGTCATGATTTCCTCCCATGAATTTGCCTCATGCCGCCCGTCTGACGGCGCGGCCTCTGCCTTGCTTCAGCCGCGCCAGAAGGCGGGTGTGAAAAGGACGAGCACCGCAACGATCTCCAGACGGCCCATGAGCATCGCCACGATCATTAGCCATTTCGCACTCTCAGGAAAAGCGGAGAGTGCCCCGGTAGGGCCAACACGCTCGCCAAAGACCGGGCCGATATTGAAGATCGCCGTCCAGGCACCGGTGACGGATTCGATCATCGTCAGGCCGGTGAGTTCGAGCGCGATGCAGAAGAATCCGAATGTGAGTATATAGAGCGTGAAAAGCAGCGTGACCGACTGGATAACCTCGCGTTCCACCCGCCGCCCGGAATACCGCAAAACGCTGATCCGGTTGGGGCTGACGATCAGCTGCGCGTAATCGCGGATCGCAGCGAAGAGTATCTGGTAGCGGAAGACCTTGATGGAACAGCCCGTGGACCCGGTGCAGCTACCGATCGCGCCCACCACGATCAGTACCACGAAGGGCATATGTCCCCATGTCGTCACATCTCCGTCGCCATAGCCCGTGCCGGAAAAGATCGACACCGTGTTAAACAACCGTGCGCGCACAGCCGCCTCGCTCAGGCTGCCCGTAAGCCAGAATTCATAGAGCACGATCAGCATCACGGCATAGAGGATCCAGCGGAAATAGGCGCGCGCCTGCTTGTCGCGATAGAGCGGCATGACTTCACCGCGCAGTCCCTGCATCAGCCGCACGAAGGGCATGCCAGCCAGGATCATGAAGACCACGCAGACATATTGCGGCGCGCCGGGAAAGGCCGCGAAGGAGGCATCGCGCGTCGAGAAGCCGCCCGTGGAAATGGTTGTAAGCGCGTGGGCCGTGGCCTCGAACGGATTGAGGCCCAACGCGAAATAGATCAGCGCGCAGGCCAGTGTCAGCGCCAGATAGACGTTGAGCACACCTTTCGAGATATCCGCCACCCGGGGCAGCACCTTGCCCAGCGTGTCAAACCCTTCGGAGGCAAAGAACTGCATCCCGCCCACCCGCATCACCGGCAGGAAGACAAGCGCCACGATGACGATTCCGAGCCCCCCCAGCCATTGCAGCAGCGCCCGCCACAGGAGCAGCCCCTTGGGGAGATCATCGAGCCCCACAAGCATGGTGGAACCGGTTGTCGTCATCCCCGACATGGCCTCGAACAGCGCATCGACAAGGCGCAACCCCGTCTCGCCCAGCATGAAGGGCAAAGACCCGAAGAGCGGCAGGATCGCCCAGACACCTGTGGTCAACAGAAAGGCCTGCGAGACGGACAGGCCCCGACGCACGCCGCTCCGGCAGGAAAGTGCCACAAGACCACCCACCAGAACTGTCAGGATGGCCGATTGCATGAAAACGGGCCATTGGCCCCTGCCTTCGGCGATATCGACCGCAAGCGGGAAGATCATCATCAGCCCGAGGGCCATGACCATCAGGCCAAGAAGATAACCGATCGGGCGTATGTCAATCATGGCGCGCAGCGTTGGCCACGCCTGGAGCCGCTGTCAAGCCACTGCGTCTGGCCTTACTCCGGCAGAAGGTCTTCGAAAACGAAGGCCGGGATATCCTCGCGCCTGAGGTCGAGCGCAGCAAGCTCTGCATCGCTCATGAGGTTCATGCGGGCCACGCTTGCCAGCCGCGCACGGCTGATCATGTAGGCGTTGATGCCATGTGCGCGCTCCGCCAGATAGAGGTCGAGCGTCTGTCGCCAATCCGGCGTCAGGAAGGCGATGCTGCACGATTGGTCATTCATGGTTCTGGCCTTTCCGGTTGCGGCGTTGGCTTCCTCCCCACAGGCCGAGACTAACACGAAACGGCCTGCTTTCGGCAGGTGACGGAGCAATCCGGCGCGCCTGTTGCTGCAATGCAGCATAGTGCGCCGGATGTATCGCCTTTCAGGCGTAGAAACGATCGCGGAAAACGTGCTGTGCAAGCTGATCGCGGGTCAGGCCCATGCGCGCCAGTTCAGTGTCGGATTTCGCCTCGAGCGCCTCGATCTGGTCGCGCCGCGAAAACCGCATGATCCGGGCCTCTATGGAGGTGTGCAGGAAATCCGCGATCTGTCCGAAGGGGCCGCGCGAGCCTGTGTCGATGCTGAATTGCGATGTGGTGTAAGCCATTTGGAAACCTCTCTTGTCGTCGCCGGTTTCCTCCCTGCGCTCTATAATAGGTCAGCCAAACTGTCATACAAGCGCTCTTTGGGCATGGCAGGGTTGCGCATGGCACAAGTGCCGGCCAGCGCCCTTTGCACGTGAAGGCCCCCTCCGTTCGGAGAGGGCCTTGTCTGCCAGCATGGCCTGCCGGATCAGGACGGGCGCGGTGGTGTCCCGTCGGGGCGTGTCGGCATGGCAGGCGGTGCGGAAGGCTGGCGCTTGGGCTTGGTTCCAGCTTCGGTGTCTGCCGGTTTGGGTGCCGGGGCGCTCGCCGGTTTCGATGCTGCCTGTGCAGCAGACCCGCTCTTTGCCGCCGTGTCGGCACCGGGCTTCGCCACCGGGGCGGCCTTGGCCGGTGTCGCCGCAGCGGACTTGGGCGCTGACTGCTTCACTGTCTGGCTGACCTTCGCCGCCGGTTTTGCCGCGCCGGCCGGGGCTTTCGGCTGCGCGCTCGCCTTTGTCGTCTTTGCCGGGGCTGCCTGTGATGCTGCGGTCTTCACTGCGGTTGGCTTCGCGGCGGGGGCCTTCGAGGCCGCATTCGGTTTTGCGGATGCAGGCGTCGCGGCACGTTTCGCCGGGGCGCGACGCCGCTTCGGCGCTGCTGCCGATTTGCCTGACACCGGCCTGGGCTCGGCGGCCGGTGCCACCGCCGGCTCCGCCACCGTTAACCGCATCGCGGAACGCAGCACCGGATGATTGCGGAACACGGCCTCACAGACGGTCTGCGCCACACGGATATTCGTCTCGGCGAGATAACCGGTCAGCCGTATTCCGGCGATGGACAGTTTCAGGGGTAGGGCGAGTGGTTCCATGACAATGCTCCATATCGGCGATCACGCCAAGTCTGGCACGATCTTGCAACAGCACGATAACAGACACGGAAACCGGCCTGAAGGCAGGAGCCGGTGTCTAAAGCGCATAAGAACATGCCTCAGCGCAAAACCGCTCAAAAAAGCGTCACTCGCGCAGAGGCGCCGCACTCAGCCGACGTGAAAGAGCGTATTGAAGAGTTTCGGGTCAAGGCTCTCCGCCGCGAAACTCTCTCCTTGCGTCACCACGCTGACCGCATCATGGCTGTGCAGGCTCTCCTGATGGCTGGCGATCACCCGGAAATCACCGACGCGCGCATCGGCCTCGAGCTGCTCGCAGAAGAGCCGCGCGGCATCCTCCACGAAGATCGGATTGGCCGCGTTCAATTCGGCAAAGGCCTGCTCATCCTCGCGCTTGACCATCACCTGCGTTTCGGTGGCAACCCCGGCCCTCGCCATCTCGATCAGATCCTCGAACCACAGGCAATCGCCGCAGAGCACCTCCACGGAAATCCGTGCGACCGAGCGTTGCGAATGCGGCGTGGCAAGCTGATTGCGCGTCTGGCGGGCATGTTCGCTCAATTCGAGCGAGCACGGGCAGGTGGACGAATAGACATAGTCCAGATGCATGAACTTGGTGCGTACACCGCCTTTCTCGACCAGTTCGAGCGCGATGTCGTAATATTGATATCCCTCCAGCTCGGAGCGCAGGGATTTCACCTTCATGGGATAGCTCAGGCGCATCTGGATCCGCGCGTCGAAACTGTCGAGATCACTGATGTAATCATCAAGTGCCGCCTCGATTACCTCGAAACTGAAGGTCTTTTCGGCATGACGGTAGAAGCTGCGCATGATGCGCGACATGTTGATGCCTTTCTTCTCCGCTTCGAGGCTCACCGTCCCGGTGACGGAGGTTTCCAGCGTCAGGTTGCCATTGTCGCGCGTGCGATAGCTGATCGGCAGACGGAAATTGGAGATCCCCACATGCTGCAACTGCTGGCGCGCGCCGCGAATGAGTGAACTGGGGCCGTTTTGCAGATCCGGCAGGCCGGCCTTGTATTTGTCACTAACCTCGAATTCTTCGGGATAGTCCCGGTTGAGCACCGGGTAGCCGGGCGCGGCGTCGCCCTCAAGCAGGCGTTGCAGCGACGGGTCGAGCGCGGCCACCTCCTGCGCGCTCGCGTTCGCCGCCCATTTGCGCAGCAGCGCCAGGGCCTCCTGCGCATCCTCACGATCAGGTCCGCAAACCATTTCGGGTGGTTGGTAATTCATCGGCCGTAGCCCCCTGTCACGTCTGCTGCCTATATTTAGGTCGTCCGGCGCAAAAAGGCGAACAACAAATCAAGCTACGATCCGGTGGGCTGCCCGGATCAAACGTTTTTGCTTTTTCATCAATAATTTGATGCCCCGGCAAGAGCCAGCCCTGACCCCGGTCACCACCGCCGCCCAACATCCGCATCACGCCGCAATTGCGCCATCGCGAAAGGTTGCTCTGCCCCGGCGCGGCGCTCACACCGCGTCGAGCGCGGCGTGCAGGTCCGCAATCAGATCCGCGCTGTCCTCGATTCCGACACTGAGCCGCACAAGGCCCGGGCTGATCCCGAGCTGCGCTTTCTGCGCATCCGGAAGACGCTGATGCGTGGTGGTCGCCGGATGGGTGATGATGGATTTCGCATCTCCCAGATTGTTTGAAATGAGGATGATCTCCAGCGCATTCAGAAAGCGGAAGGCCCCTGCCTCGCCGCCCGCCACCTCGAAGGCGACAACCGTGCCGCCCTTGCCCATCTGCCGCGTGACGAGCGCATGCTGCGGGTGGCTCGGCAGGCCGGGATAGATCACCCGCGTGATCTTCCCGCTGCTCTCCAGCGCCCGGGCAATCTTGCGCGCCGAACGCGCCTGCGCGCGCACCCGAAGGCTGATCGTCTCGAGCCCCTTGAGCATCACCCAGGCGTTGAAGGGCGACATGGCAGCGCCGGTGTGCTTCATGTAGGGTTCCACGACCTTGCGGATATGATCGCGCGTGCCAAGGATCACACCGCCCAGCGTCCGCCCCTGCCCGTCTATGTGCTTGGTGGCCGAATAGATCACCACATCAGCGCCCTGCTCCATGGCGCGGGAAAAGACGGGTGTGGCAAAGACATTGTCCACCACCACCTTCGCGCCCACGGCATGGGCCAGCGCGGCAACGGCGGCGATATCCACCACTTCGAGCGCCGGGTTGGAGATCGTCTCGAAAAACACGAGCCTGGTATCGCCACGGATCGCCGCCGACCAGGCGCCGAGATCGGTGCCATCGACAAAGCTTACCTCGACACCGAAGCGCGTCAGCACCTCTTCCAGCACGTAAAGGCAGGAACCGAAAAGCGCGCGCGCCGCCACCACATGATCGCCCGCGCGCAGCATCGACATCAGCGCCCCAGAGACAGCCGCCATCCCCGAAGCGGTGGCAAAGGCATCCTCGGCCCCTTCGAGCATGGCGATGCGTTCTTCGAACATCGCCACGGTGGGGTTGCCATAGCGTGCATAGATGAACTCGTCCGGCCCGGCCTGCAGAAAGCGCGCCTGTGCTGCCTCGGCGCTCTCATAGACAAAGCCCTGCGTGAGAAAGATCGCCTCGCTCACTTCATTATACTGGCTGCGGCGCGTACCGCCATGCACGAGATTCGTGCGGGTTTTCTTCTCTTTGCTCATGTCAGACCTCCGGCGCCCGCGCGCCACATGAAAAAGCCCCCGGCGCAGTCAAGCGAAAGGGGGCTTCCTCCTGACCTTTTAGCGGCATTGTTTTACGTGGCCCGCAATCCGGTAACAAAGCGCCACGGCTTTCCGCTTAGTCAACGGCAGAGGTGCCGTCAATACGGTCACGATGGTTTTACAATAGCTTAAAGAAAGCGTCGTAGCTGCGATGTAGAGAAGCACCACAAG
This sequence comes from Roseovarius sp., assembly GCA_007125415.1. GTDB lineage: Bacteria > Pseudomonadota > Alphaproteobacteria > Rhodobacterales > Rhodobacteraceae > Roseovarius. Next base: position 2,878 of record SLDH01000218.1, on the reverse strand, counting down.
ATGTAGTGGAAGCGACGTTTCATGCCACTCCTGCAGCTCAATGCCTACGGCTCGGACTTCACCCTGCACGCAGGGCACGAACCACCGAGGCCGACGCTGGAGAGGGCGCTCGATGGTAGTGGCCCGGTCATCATCATGGTTCACGGGTTCAAGTTCTCACCCGGTCATCCCGTGGCCTGCCCGCACCGGCATATTCTCTCACTTGCGCCCGAGCGGCGCTGCCGCAAGGCGGCAAGCTGGCCGCGCGGCCTCGGGTTTGGAACGCCAGACCCGTCCGAGGGTCTGGCCATCGCCTTTGGCTGGCAGGCGCGCGGGGCCATCTGGACCGCCTACAGGCAAGCGGAGCTCGCGGGCGATGCACTGGCACAACTGATCACCATCATCCATGCCATCGCGCCGGAACGGCCCATCCATGCCATTGCGCATTCGCTTGGTGCGCGTGTGGTGCTCAGCGCTCTTCCCGTCCTGCAGCCGGGTCTGCTGCGCCGTGCCATTCTTCTGGCCGGAGCCGAGTACGAAAGCCGCGCCAGCGCCGCGATGGCCAGCGCGGGCGGCCAGCGCACCGAGGTGATCAACATCACCAGCCGCGAAAACGATCTTTTCGATGTCATGCTGGAGATGTTGATCGCGCCCTCCCGGCGTGGGGACCGGGCACTGGGCTTGCACATGCCCGACCGCCCGAATACGGTCACACTGCAACTGGACCATGCGGATACGCTGAACGCGCTGTCGCGCATCGGGTTTCCGGTCGCACCGCCCACATCGACGATTTGTCACTGGTCATCCTACCTGCGGGCTGGCGTTTTCGCACTCTACGCGGCCGCCCTGCGCGGGGATTCACGGTTGGACATGGTCGAACTGCGCCGCCTTGCCGCCCAACCACCCCAGCCGCGCTGGGCGCGCGTGCGCCCCTTGCCGTCAGTCGGCTTGCCCGCCCTTTCAGGCCGGCCCGTGGCGCGGTGATACGGCAGCCTTACTCGCCGCTTTCCTTCGTGCCATGCTCGTCAAAGAGCCGGCCTTGTGTCATGAAGAACACGAAGACCGCAGCCGTCAGCCCGAATGTCTTGAAATAGACCCAGAATTCCTCGCTCTGGGTCCGCCAGACAAGCTCGTTGAGCACCGCCAGCGCCAGAAAGACAAGGGTCAACCGACGGGTGAGAATCATCCAGCCCCGATCCGTGAGCGGCAGTGCGCCATCGAGCACGAATTGCAGACAGGAGCGCCCCGTCAGTAGCCCGGTGCCCAGAATCGCCACGAAAATCATGTAGATGATCGTCGGTTTCATCATGAAGAACGCGCCATCGTTGAACCAGACGCTGAGCCCGCCGAAAATCACGATGAGCACCGCCGTCACGATCTGCATCTTCGACAGATGCCCGGTGAGCTTCCACAGAAGCACCATCGACAGCAGGAAGACCGGGATGAACGCTGCCGTCACCACGATGAAGCCGTCATAATCCGTTCCACCGAACGTATAGACACGGTCCTTCAGCAGCAGATAGGCAATGAAAAAACCCGCAATGGGGCCGAACTCGAGTGCGGGTTTCAGCCATCCGGGCCGGGTCTGATCACTCATCGTATGCTGCGCTCCTCGCCTGGCTTCGTCGCGTCTGTATGGCCCGTTTCGAAGCCCAGTTCAACGACAAGAGGCCGAGTGCCGAGCGGATGGGGCGAAGCCGCCCGAGCGGACCCATCACAGGCCGATCGCCCGGCTGAGGCGGCGTATTCGAGTATTTTTGGAACAATGAAAGCACGGCATCCATTGCTCTGGCAAAGGATACGATCGGCCTAGTGCTCCAGTCCGGTCAGGGCGGCGGCAAACTCTTCCGGGTCGAAAGGGGCCAGATCGTCGATCTGCTCGCCCACGCCGATGGCGTGGATCGGCAGGCCGAACCTGTCGGCCAAGGCCACGAGCACGCCGCCCTTGGCGGTGCCGTCGAGCTTGGTCATCACAAGGCCCGAAACATCGGCAAGCCTCTGGAATGTCTCGACCTGGCTGAGCGCGTTCTGACCGGTGGTGGCATCGAGCACCAGCAGGGTGTTATGCGGCGCGCTGGCATCCTTCTTGCGGATGACACGCACGATCTTGGCCAGTTCCTCCATCAGGTCCTGCCGGTTCTGCAAGCGCCCTGCCGTGTCGATGAGCAGCAGATCCGCCCCCTCGGCCTCGGCCTTTTCCATCGCATCGAAGGCAAGGCTCGCCGGATCGGTGCCTTGAGCGACCGTCAGCACCGGCACACCCGCGCGCTCGCCCCAGACCTGCAATTGCTCCACGGCGGCTGCGCGAAAGGTATCGCCCGCCGCGATGATAACGCTCTTGCCCGCGGCACGAAACTGGCTCGCAAGCTTGCCAATGGTCGTGGTCTTGCCAGAGCCGTTGACCCCCACCACCAGCACGACCTGCGGAGTCCTGGGGTAGATCGGCATGGGGCGGGCCACCGGATCCATGATGCGGGCGATCTCGGCGGCCAGCAACTCCTTGATTTCCTGTGTGGAAAGGCGCCGTCCCATCCGTCCCTCGGCCATGTTGGCCGCAACGCGCAGCGCTGTATCCACCCCCATGTCGGCGGTGATCAAAAGCTCCTCGAGTTGCTCGATCATCGCATCGTCGAGCGCACGGCGGGTCACGCTGCGCGCCTCACTGCGGCCCAAAAGCCGGCCCAGAAGCCCCGATTGCGCGGGAGCCGGGCGCTGGATTTCCTCAATCGGTATTTCCAGAGGGGCGGGAGACTGGCTTTCCCGGGTCTCGTCGACCGGCATCTCGCGGGGGCCTTCGGGCGGGAGTTCCGGCGGCGCGGTTGGCGGTTGCTCCGCGGGCGGTGGTGGCACTTCCGGCGGCGTTGGTGGTGTTCTTTCAGGCTGGGGCGGGGACACAGGT
>SLDH01000072.1 GCA_007125415.1 Roseovarius sp. | reverse complement strand
TGAACCCGACCGCGCTGGAAGCGGCGCCGCATTCCTTCATCGCCACCGTCTATGCCGAGGAGGCGGCGGAGGCAGCGATCCTGCGGGATGTGGCGGCGGCCTATCCCAATGTTACCGCCATTCGCGTGCGAGACGCGATCAGCCGGGTGTCCGATCTGCTGGGCGGGCTGGCGGCGGCCATCTCCTGGGGCGCGTCGGTGACACTGCTCACCGGCTTTCTGGTGCTCATCGGCGCGGCGGCGGCCGATCAGTCGGCCCGCCGCTATGAGGCGGCAGTGCTCAAGACTCTGGGCGCCACGCGGGGACGCATCCTGCTCAGCCTCGTCCTGCGCGCGGTGATCCTTGGCGCGGCGGCGGGGGCCGTGGCGCTTTGCGCGGGGCTGCTCGGGGGGTGGGCCGTGAGCCATTACATCATGGAGACGAGCTTCGAACCGATCTGGTCATCGGCCTTCTTCATCATCGGCGGGGGCATCTCGGTGACGCTTCTGGCCGGGATCGCCTTCGCCTGGGGGCCGCTGACTGCCCGTCCGGCGGCTATCCTGCGGGCGCGCGAATAGGCCCGTTGAACAATCCCGCGATTGCTGGCAAAGCTTGCCCGCGTGACCGCCGCCGAGGAGCTTCTGCCTGATGACCGACAGCCTGCCCATCCCGCTCACCGCGCCGCTGACCTCTGCACAGCAACGAAAGCTCATCAACCTCGTGCGCCGCGCGGCGAAGGCCGAAATCCTGCCGCGGTTTCGCAGGCATGGCGCGACGGACATGCGCGCCAAGGCGAATCGCTTCGATCTCGTGACCGAGGCCGATACCGGGGCCGAGGCGATGCTGACACGCGGCATCCTTCAGATGTTTCCCCATGCGCTGGTGGTGGGCGAGGAGGCAGTTGATGCAGATACGAGCCTGCGTGGCAAGATCAATGAGGCGGAACTGGCTTTCCTGGTCGATCCGCTGGATGGGACATGGAATTTTGTCAATGGGTTGCCGCTTTTCGGGGTGATCATCGCCATCACGCGCTTCGGCAAGCCGGTCCTCGGGCTGCTTTATGATCCCATCATGGATGACTGGATCATCGCCGACGAAGCCAACCCCGCCCGCCTTTGCCGCAATCTGGGTGCCGAGAAGCGCTTGCAGGTCTCCAGGGGCGGCGATCTGAGCGAGATGACGGGCTTCATCCATCTGCATCTGATGGAAAAGGATGTGCAGCGTGAAGTGGCCACCACCTTCCCTGATTTCGGCCGTGTGAAGACGCTGCAATGCTCCTGCCACGAATACCGCACGCTGGCGCGCGGCGGGGTGGATTTCTGCCTGTCAGGGATGATGACACCCTGGGATCATGCGGCCGGCGTGCTGATCTGTCAGCAGGCGGGTGGGCATGTGGCGATGCTCGATGGCAGTGACTATGACGCCGGTCGGACCGAGGGATATCTGCTGGCCGCTCCGGATGAGGCAAGCTGGGCCCGGCTGCGCGATCGTTTTGACTTTCTACTCAAAACAGGTGACGCCACGTAAGATCCCGCCTAACGTATTCTGGTGAGCGATTCACCTTGGTGTGTTTTCAGCCGGATATGCAATGACCAAACTGCCGACCAGTGACCAGACTGCGACATCTGATCACAGAATGTCCCATCTTTCGCCGAATGACCGGGATGCGGCGATTGACCGGCTCTATGATGTGGCCCTTGATCCGACCCGCTATGAGGCTTTGCTGGATCACTGGGAGAGCGCCATCGGCCCGTTGCGCGCCCAGGCGGATTTTCATGCGCCACGGCTGCTGGATGATCCGCTGATCGAAGGCCATTTCGAACGCGCCAGCACCTTTCTCGACCGGGTCGAGGCAACGGCTGAAGATGGTGGCCTGGACGCTATTCTGACACCCTTTGATCGTGTGCCGGCCTTCCTGCTCGACAAGCAACTGAAGGTGCGTGCCTCCAACGCCGCCGGGCAGGTTCTGATGGGAATTCACCCTGGCGCGCGGCTTGCCGATCTGCCGGTTGCTGCCGAGGACTTGCAGGCGGTGGAATCTGCCGTACGCTCCGTTCTGTCGGACAGCCGTGAGGACACGGCGATCCTGCGGGTGCGTGCGCGCCGCAAGGAACGCTTTACGCTGCTTCGGCTGCAATTGTGCCATACTGCCGATGGTCAGCCCCTGGTCCTCACTGCCTCGAACGAGGTGGGTTGGCCAAAAGGGTATTCGGACATCCTGCGCAAGGCTTTCGGGCTTACTGGCGCTGAGGCCGATGTGGTGCACCGTCTTGTCGAATGTTGTTCGGTCACCGAGATCGCAAGCCGCCGGCAACGGTCGGTCGATACAATCCGCGCGCAGATCAAATCCATCCTGTCGAAGACGGATACGCACAGCCAGGTCGAATTGGTCCGGCTGGCGCTGTCGATGATGGATATGGCGACGCTCACGGTCAACGCCGCACCGGGCCCGCGGCTCGTCAGTCGGGGCTATAATTCCCTGGAAGAGCGGACCTTCAACAGCCTCGTCTCCTCGGATGGACGTCGGGTGGATTACCTCGTTCTGGGTGATCCGGCCGGCAGGCCGGTGCTGTTCATGCCATTGGATTACGGCCTTGTGCGCTGGCCCGCCCCCGCCGAGGCCGAAGCGGCAAGGCTTGGATTACGCATCATCGTGCCGGTCCGTCCAGGCTATGGGGGCTCGGATCCGGTAGGCAAGAAGGCGGATTATGATGCGGCGTTCATCGCCGACATATTGCAGGTGCTGGACGCCGAGAATGCCGGCCCCTGCCCGGCCATCACACTTGGCGGCGATTTCTACTATGCGGTACAGATCGCGCTGCTTCATCCCGAGCGGCTTACGGCGATCATCGCCTGTGCGGGTGTGCCGCCGCTGACACGGCGTGAACAGTTCGAACGGATGGAGAAATGGCATCGCTTCATCCTGGCCGGTGCCAAATACACGCCACATCTGTTGCCCTTCATGGTCAAGGCGGGCTTTCTCATGGCCCGCAAGATCGGCAAGCGCGGTTTCGTCCATGCGGTCTATGGCCAATGCCCCGCCGATGTGGAAACCTTCGAGGAGCCCTCCGTTTTCGAGGCCATCGTCACAGGTTCGGAAGTGGCCTTGTCAGACACACATTCCGCCCATGCGGCCTTCTCACAGCAACTTCTCGGGCGCCAGACGCAGGACTGGTCGGGCGATCTTGACGAGCTCCGCGGAAGCTTGCCGATCTTCTTCATGAACGGCCTGCAGGATCCGCAGATCCCTCCCGCGACCTTGAAAGAGTTCCGGGAGGACCACGACTGGATAGACTACACCGTCTATGCAGATGCCGGTCAGTTGATCTTCTTTCGTCACTGGCGCGCTGTGCTGGAACGTGTCACGAGCCTTTCACAATAATTCGTTAGGACATACCCTATCCGGGTTATGACAGACGCTCTCTGACAAGCTATTGCGTATCAAGCGTTTGGAGTGTCGGAGACGCGGCATCGCCGAGCGCGGCAGGCCCGAATGGAAGACAAGGAATTTTCAGAACCAAGCCCTATGTGTGTGTTTTTTCAGTATCTCGAAGGCGGTCCTTTCAGAAGGGCCGCCTTTTTTCCGGCATCTGTGCAGATCACTCTGCTGCATGATCATAGGCGTCCATCGTCGGGCAGGTGCAGACGAGATT
>SLDH01000127.1 GCA_007125415.1 Roseovarius sp. | reverse complement strand
TACCCTCCCAGTCGAGCACCAGCCCGGTGGAGACGATGAGGTAGTCGTATTCAAGCCGCTGCCCGCCGGTGGTGATCACACGGTTGGCCTCGGGGTCGATCTCGGCGGCGTGCTCGCGCACCCAGTTGACGCCGCGCGGCAGCCAGTGACCGGTGCGACTGACCGCGTAATTCGCGTCACGAAGACCAGCCGCGATCAGGGTGAAGCCGGGTTGATACCAGTGCTCCTCTCGCCCGTCGACGACCGTGATTTCAGCACCATCAAGGCGCGCCATAAGGCGGTTGGCGATCGCCGCCCCACCCGCGCCCGCGCCCAGGATCACGATCCTGGCGGAACTGCGCACCTGCTGCGCCTGCACGCTGCCGCCCGCGGCGGCAAGGGCTATTCCACCAGCCGCGAGCCCCATGAAGGCACGACGCGAGGCGGTCATCGTTTCAAGCATTGGCATTTCATCCCTTCGAGAAGTCATGCCTACATATTCAGCAATCTGAATACAGATCTCCTTGATCTGGATCAAAGGGTTGTCTTGGGGCAGGATTGGCGGCCGTTTGGTGCGCTCGTTAATTCCCTGAGCCTGCTGAAGGAGCAGGCAACACGAACCGGTCGTTATTGCAAGATGGTGCCATGCCGGCTGTGCGCAGCCTTGCTACCTCGTGATGTGACGACTGAGACATCCAAGCGGGCGATCTGGGTGCCCAGAACAATCCACGGCAAAAAACGAATTGCTAAAAATGAAAAGATCAGGAGTTGTGGTGCCCAGGAGAGGACTCGAACCTCCACGGCCTTGCGGCCACTGGCACCTGAAGCCAGCGCGTCTACCATTCCGCCACCTGGGCCGATGTCGTGGTTGGGGCGTGTAAACCGCCGCTTCGCTGCTGTCAACGCCGTTTCGCCAGATTGCGGGCGCGTGCGTAACGCCTTGTCCCTGCACTCCCGGAGCGTTACTTACTCCGTGAACATTGCGCAGCCGGGAGGCTTTCCATCATGTCCAGACTTGTGACCATTTATGGCGGCTCGGGTTTTGTCGGCCGATATATCGCGAGGCGGATGGCAAGGGCCGGCTGGCGCGTGCGTGTGGCCGTGCGCCGCCCCAACGAGGCCCTTTTCGTGAGGCCCTTCGGCGCGGTCGGGCAGGTCGAGCCTGTCTTGTGCAACATACGCAACGATGCCTCGGTGCGCGCGGTGATGGAAGGTGCCGATGCGGTGGTGAATTGCGTGGGCACCTTTGATCGCGGCGGCAAGAACAATTTCGATGCGGTGCAGCATCAAGGGGCCGCGCGCATCGCGCGTATCGCGGCCGAGACAGGTATCGAGCGGATGGTGCATATTTCCGCCATCGGCGCGGATGTCTCGGGCCAAAGCCTTTACGCGCAATCCAAGGGCAAGGGGGAAGAGGCTGTTCTGTCGCATATGCCGCAAGCTGTCATCCTGCGCCCGTCGGTCATATTCGGCCCGGAGGATCAGTTCTTCAACCGTTTCGCCGCGATGACAAGGCTTGGCCCGATCCTGCCTGTCGTGGGGGCCGAGACGCGGTTCCAATGTGTCTATGTGGATGACGTGGCCCATGCCGCAGAACTTGGCGTGACCGGTCGCGCCGCGCCGGGCGTCTATGAGTTGGGCGGGCCGGATGTGAACACATTCCGCGAATTGATGCAGCAGATGCTGGATGTCATCCGCCGCCGCCGCCTTGTCATGAACATTTCATTTCCCTTCGCGCGGGTCATCGCTGCGGTAATGGACGGGGTGCAGACGGTGTCCTTCGGACTCATTCCGGCACAGATCACCCGCGATCAGGTTGTCAGCCTGCGCAGTGACAACGTCGTCTCCGAAGGGGCCCGAGGGTTTACGGATCTCGGCATCACAGCCACGGCGCTCGAGGCTGTCTTGCCCGGTTATCTCTGGCGGTTCCGCAGCGCGGGCCAGTATGCAGCGATCAAGGAAAGTGCGACGAGGCTGCGTCAAGAGTGACGCTTGCAAGCCACCCCGGCGGTTTATGACCGGGCCTTGTGACACCTCTTCCTGTGGGGCGCGCTAGAATCAGCCTGCCGGAGGGAAGCCGATACTGCTCTTTGACTGTTGCGTGGCGTCGTCACACCCAGTTGATCACCCAAAAAAAGAAAAATAGGTCCGATAGTTTACCGTTATGTCGGAAAACTACACGCGCTGACGCCCGTAGCTCGAATTTTCTCGTAATTAGGTCAGCAATAATGACTTTTCATCCTTCATGCGTTCCAGTATCAAGCTTGGGTCAAGCCGAAATCGGAGAGCCTGCCGTGACCAAGCAACCCATGCTGAGTTTCGTGACCGTGAAACGCGACATGCCCGACAAGCGCGCGCCCGATCTGCGCCGCACGGATTTCAAGGAGATCTACGCAGAATACGCGGATCAGAAGGCGCAGGAGCAGGCCAGCCGATGCAGCCAATGCGGTGTGCCCTATTGCCAGACACACTGCCCGCTGCACAACAACATCCCCGACTGGCTGCGCCTCACCGCCGAGGGCCGGCTCCGTGAGGCCTATGAACTGAGCCAGATCACCAACACCTTTCCCGAGATTTGCGGCCGCATCTGCCCGCAGGACCGGCTTTGCGAAGGCAATTGCGTGATCGAGCAATCGGGACACGGAACCGTGACCATCGGAGCGGTGGAGAAATACATCACCGACACCGCCTGGGAGGAAGGCTGGGTCCAGCCGATTGCCCCGAGCATGGAGCGCTCCGAGTCGGTGGGGATCATCGGTGCGGGGCCGGGCGGACTGGCGGCGGCGGACATGCTGCGCCGCGCAGGCGTGCAGGTCACCGTCTATGACCGGTATGACCGCGCGGGCGGGCTGATGACCTATGGCATCCCCGGCTTCAAGCTGGAGAAGGACGTGGTGATGCGCCGCAACGACCAGCTTGAGCAGGGCGGGGTGCAGGTCAGGCTCAATTGCGATGTGGGCAAGGATATCTCGTTTCAGGAAATCCGTGCCGTCCATGACGCAGTGATCATCGCCACCGGCGTCTACAAGAGCCGCGACCTGCAGGCCCCCGGCTCGGGGGCGAAGGGAATCGTTCGGGCCATCGACTATCTCACTGCCAGCAACAGGCTCTGTTTCGGCGATAGCGTGCCCGAATTCGAGAGCGGTGCGCTCAATGCCGAGGGCAAGCGCGTGGTGGTGATCGGCGGCGGAGATACGGCGATGGATTGCGTGCGTACGGCCATCCGCCAGGGCGCGGCATCGGTCAAGTGCCTCTACCGGCGCGACCGTGAAAACATGCCGGGCAGCCAGCGGGAGGTCGCCAACGCCGAGGAGGAGGGGATCGTGTTCCAGTGGCTGAGCGCTCCCAGGGGCTTTGTGGGTGATCCGGTCACCGCGGTGAAGGTGCAGCAGATGCGGCTGGGCGCGCCCGATGCTTCGGGCCGCCAGAGCCCCGAGGAGATCGAAGGTGCCATCACGGATGAACCTGCCGATCTGGTGATCAAGGCGCTCGGATTCGAGGCCGAAGAGTTGCCTGCGCTTTGGGGTGAGCCGGCGCTGGAGGTGACCTCATGGGGCACGGTCCGCGCGGATTTCATCAGCGGGCAGACCGCGCTCGAGAATGTCTATGCGGTGGGCGACATCGTGCGCGGTGCTTCGCTGGTGGTCTGGGCGATCCGAGACGGGCGCGATTG